>PLYG01000233.1 GCA_003153335.1 Betaproteobacteria bacterium
CAAGGTGATCACGGGCGATCATTGACCATGGCCCGCATCATCGGCGAACGCCGCAGTCGGGGCGATCAGTGGAAATCCCCGGCGGTGTCGCAGACAAGCGCAATGGTCAGGCGTGCACCCGGCGCACCGGCCCTCCGACAAAATCCGCGGGCCGCCGCCATCGCACAAGCCGGCGCACCTGCCGCTCTCCCGGTGCGGGGATTCGTATCTCGTCAGCAGTCTTGGACCGTCATGCGCGGCCTGCCCGACTTGGCAATGACCACACCACGTCCATTTCCGCTGTCGCAGAACGCAATTGTGGCCGCCAGGAAGGCGCCGTTGTATTGCTGCGGCATGCCGAAAGGGCCAAACGCGATATAGCCCGGCGTGGTATTGGCAATCACGCGGGTGGCAGGCTTCAGGCGCGCATGACTGTGGATCAGCGGCTCTCCCGGTTCTATCTGGCGATTGCCATTGGTGTCGACGAAGACCGTCCATCCCGCGGCCCAGTCGCCGTTGACTGGAAGAAGCGTGACGCGGGTGTTGCGCTTGGCCGCCTCGGACCGGGTCAGTTCAATGGCGAGGAGAAGATCGCTGGCTTCGCCGGTCACCCGCGTGCGCCCGATCACGCCACTGTAACTCGCAGCCCCCAGTCCACTGAGAATGGCGATGATAGCCAGCGCGACCAGAAACTCGATCAGACCGAATCCGGTACGGGCCGGCAACCGGCGCCGGCGCAAGCATTCGGCGGTGAGAAATTCTGGCATCGGAGAGTAGCGACGAAGTGACCTATACGCGCTTGGGCGAGAATACCGGGTTGGTCAGCGGCCGACCCTACCCTTCCGGGGCGGAGGTGCGCGGGGCTTGATGCTCCGCCTCCTTCGAACGGTCGACCGCGCTCCCCAACGGCATCGGCACGATAAGACGTCTTGCACGGACCGTGGGATTGCCGCCAATCCAATCCTAGTCCTGCACGGGAACGTCCGCTACACGCCCGCCGACCAGCCCCTTCGGCATCGGAAACGTGACGTGTTCCTCGATGCCCTTCAGTTCCCGCACGTTGACGGCCCCCAGAGCACGCAAGCGGGTGATGACCTCCCCTACCAGGAGCTCGGGCGCGGAAGCGCCAGCAGTGACGCCAACGCGGCGTTTGCCCGCGATCCAGTCGGCCTGCACGTCGTCGGCACTGTCGACCATGTAAGCCGGGACATTCCGCTGCTGCGCGACTTCGCGCAGCCGGTTCGAATTGGAACTGTTGCGCGAACCCACAACGATGACCACATCGCATTGCGGCACCATGAATTTCACCGCGTCCTGCCGGTTCTGCGTGGCGTAGCAGATATCGTCCCGCTTCGGTCCGACGATATTGGGGAAGCGCGCTTTCAACGCCGCCACGATCAGTTGCGCATCGTCAACGGAAAGAGTGGTCTGGGTGACATAGGCGACTTTTCCCGGATCGGGAACTTGCACTCTCGCGACCTGTTCGACCGATTCGACCAGGTGCATCCCGCTCTCCGCCTGCCCGAGCGTTCCTTCGGCTTCCGGATGTCCCTCATGGCCGATCATGATCACGTCGAAGCCCTGACCGCGCATTTTGGTGACTTCGACATGCACCTTGGTGACCAGCGGACAGGTTGCGTCAAAGACGTTCAACCCACGCGCCCTGGCTTCGCGGCGCACCGCTTGGGGGACGCCATGGGCGCTGAAAACCACTGTCGCGCCGGATGGAACTTCGCTCAGATCTTCGACGAACACCGCCCCCTTCGCCCGCAAGTCGTCGACGACATGCCGGTTGTGGACAATCTCGTGCCGCACATAAATCGGACGCCCGAATTGGGCCAGCGCGGCCTCCACAATGGCGATGGCGCGATCGACACCGGCGCAAAAGCCGCGTGGGTTGGCGAGCAGTATTTCCATGAGCAGTGGGCTTCGCGATCAGTAAGAAGGGTTGGACGCAGCGTTGGCGGCGGGAATTGCCGGAACGTGCGCACGGCCGGACATCATGTCACTCGCGGCTCGCAGGCGTATCGACCCGCCGCTGGCGGAAACTGTCCAGGATCAGCAGGCCGGCGCCGATCGTGATCGCGCTGTCCGCGACATTGAATGCGGGCCAGCTCCAGCCGCCATGATAGACGACCAAAAAATCAACCACCTCGCCCATGCGAATGCGATCGATCACATTGCCGATCGCCCCGCCAAGAATCAACGCCAGGCCCAGATGCAGTTGCGTGCTGCCGGCGCGCCGCAGAAACAGCATCAGCGCCACGCTCACGGAGAGCGCCAGCCCGACGAAGGCGTAGCGCTGCCATCCCGACGCGTCGCTCAGAAAACTGAATGCCGCACCGCGGTTGAACGCCAGCACGAGATCGAAGAGTCCGTCAATAACGGGTAACCGTTCGCCGAACCGGAATCGCGCCAGGATCAGCCACTTGGTGAACTGGTCCGCCAGCACGATTGCCGCGCTCAAGGCCAGCCAACGCAGCCACAGCGGGTTGGCCGCTTTGCCCTTGGCGCCGAAAAGCAGCGTGCCGCTAGGCATGGCGGCGCACCTCCCCGGCGCCGAACATGTTGTTCACGCACCGGCCGCAGAGCTGCGGGTGCTGCGGATCGGCGCCAACATCGGACCGGTAGTGCCAGCAGCGATCGCATTTTTTATGCGCACTGGGTGTCGCGGCGATCTGCAGCGACGCCCCCGGCGAGACTTGGGCAGTCGACGTGATCAGAACAAACTTCAGGTCGTCATCCAGCGCCTCGACGATCGCTGCATCGGCCGCCGCCACGGTGAGCGACACTTCCGCTTGCAGCGACGAGCCGATTTTCCCCGATTGCCGCAACGCCTCGAGTTCCTTTTGCACCGCACCGCGAATTTCGCGGATCCGCGTCCAGCGGGCGATCAGCTCAGGCTCGCCGGGCTGGGCCGGCAGCACTTCGTTCCAGGTGTGAAAGAAAACGCTCTCCTCCGATCCGGGATGCAACACCGCCCACGCCTCTTCGGCGGTGAACGACAGCACCGGGGCCATCAACCGCAGCAGCGTCTGCACGATCAGCTGCAGCGCAGATTGCGCAGAGCGCCGCGCCGCGCTGTGCTTGGCCGTAGTGTACAAACGGTCTTTCAGGATGTCGAGATAAAAGCCGCCCAGGTCTTCGGAGCAAAACGTCTGCAGACGCTGCGCCACCAGGTGAAACTCGAACTTTGCGTAATCGGCGATACAGGCGTCCGCCATTGCACGGGTCATCGCCAGCGCATAGCGGTCGATTTCCAGCCATTCGCCGGCGGACACGCTGTCTTTGCCGGCATCGAAATCGGCGGTGTTGGCCAGCAGGAAACGCAAGGTGTTGCGAATCCGGCGATAGCCCTCGACCACGCGTTTGAGAATCTCGTCGGAAATCGTCAGCTCGCCCGAGTAGTCGGTGCTGCCCACCCAAAGCCGGATGATCTCCGCACCCAGGGAGTCGGCCACCTTCTGCGGCGCGACGACGTTGCCTTTCGACTTGCTCATTTTCCTGCCTTCGCCATCGACCGCGAAGCCATGCGTGAGCAGCGCGTCGAACGGAGCGCGGCCATCGATTGCGCAACCGGTAAGCAGCGACGACTGGAACCAGCCGCGATGCTGGTCTGAGCCTTCAAGATACAGGTCGGCGGGATACCGCTGGCCTGCAAGGCGGCGGAGCACTGTCCGGTGCGTGGTGCCTGAATCGAACCAGACGTCGACGGTATCGCTCAACTTGCGATACACGGTGGGATCGACACCGAGGTCTTCGGACTTCAGCGCAAACCAGGCTTCGATGCCGCTTTGTTCCACGCGTTGCGCGACCGTCTCCAGCAGCGCCGGCGTGTCCGGATGCAATTCGCCGGTTTCACGGTGCAGAAAGAAGGGTAGCGGCGTGCCCCAGTTGCGCTGCCGCGACAGCGTCCAGTCGGGACGGCCATCGACCATTCCGGCCAGACGGGCGCGACCCCACGACGGATAGAACGTGGTATCGGCCACTGCCTTGCGGGCGACCTCGCGCAGCGTGCGCCCATCGGCGCCGGGCAGGTCCATGCCGATGAACCATTGCGTGGTCGCGCGATAGATGATCGCCGTGTGATGGCGCCAGCAATGCGGGTAGCTGTGCAGCAGTTTGCCCGAATGCAGCAAATGCCCGCGCTCCTTCAATACCTCGAGGATTTTCGGATTCGCATCCCAGATGTGCATGCCCCCGAACAGGGGCAGCGGTGCGGCAAACTTTCCATCGTCGCCGACCGGATTGAGAATTTCGTCGTTGCTCATCCCGTAGCGCTTGCACGAGACGAAGTCGTCGACGCCGTAGGCGGGCGAAGAATGGACGAGCCCGGTGCCTGCTTCCAGCGTGACGTACTCACCCAGGTAAAGGGGCGCCGCGCGGTCATAAAACGGATGCTGGAAGCGGATCAGTTCCAGCGCGCGTCCGGGCGCCGTGGCGAGCGTCGTGCCGGTGAGACCGTAGCGCAACAGGCAGGCATCGACCAGATCCTTGGCCAGCAACAGCACACCAGAGCTGGTGTCGACCAGCGAATAAATGAAATCCGGGTGGATGTTGATCGCCTGGTTGGCGGGAATGGTCCACGGCGTCGTGGTCCAGATCACCGCGAAGACTGGCTTGTCGCCGAGATTCACACCGCCAAACGCCGCGGCGAGCCGGTCGCGATCGAGCACCGGAAATGCCACGTCGATGGTGGGCGAGGTCCGGTCTTCGTATTCCACTTCGGCTTCGGCCAGCGCGGAACCGCAATCGAAACACCAGTTGACCGGCTTCAAGCCCCGGAACAGCAGACCGCGCTGCCAGACTTCGCCGATGGCACGAATCTCGTCCGCCTCGGTCTGAAAGTCCATGGTCTTGTACGGATGCTCCCAGTCTCCGAGCACGCCCAGCCGAATGAAGTCGGCCTTCTGGCGCTCGATCTGCTCGGCGGCAAAATCGCGGCACAATTGGCGCGCGCGATTCGGCTCCAGCCGCTTGCCGTACTTCTTTTCGATCTGATGTTCGATCGGCAGACCGTGACAATCCCAGCCCGGCGTGTAGGGCGCGTCGAACCCCGCCATGGTCTTGCTCTTGACCACCATGTCCTTGAGAATCTTGTTGACCGCATGGCCCATGTGAATGTCGCCATTCGCATAGGGTGGTCCATCGTGCAGGATGAACAGGGGACGGCCCAGGCTCCTGGCGCGCAGCCGCTGGTACAGCCGCGTGTCCTGCCATCGCCTGATCCAGACGGCTTCGCGCTTGGCCAGATCGCCGCGCATCGGGAACGGCGTATCCGGCAAATTCAATGTGCTTTTGTAGTCCATGTCTTTGAGATGAGATTACTGCAGTCGCAAGATGCCGCGTACGACGCGTAAAGCAGGTACGCCGCGGCTCGATGAGGTTAAGCGATTATCAGCCCCGCCGGGCCAGTAATTCGTCCGTGCATTCGCCGGAACATTCGCCTGCATGCGCACCCCATCACGACACAGTCTCCAGTTGTTCCAAATAGGCGCGGGCCTGCTCCGCATCGCGGCGAATTTGCGCCTGCAGTGACGGCAGGTCCGGATACTTCACTTCGTCGCGGAGCTTGTGCAGGAATGACACGCAGATCCGCCGGCCGTAGATCGGCTCGTCGAAGTCGAACAGGTATACCTCGAGCAATGGCCGCCCATGGGCATTGATGGTCGGCCGCATCCCCAGCGACGCGACACCGTAACGGGGCTGGGAACCGAGACCGTCAACCTTGACCGCGCAAATGCCCGTGAGCGGTGGCGTAAAGCGCAGCGGCAGGTTAGCCGTGGGAAATCCCAGCGCGCGCCCCAGTTTTTCGCCATGCGCAACCCGGCCGGTGATCGAATACGGGCGGCCGAGCAGTTTTTCGGCAACATCCAGCGCGCCCGCCTGCAGCGCCGCACGCACTGCGGTGCTGGAGACACGTTGGCCTTCGTGCAGCACCGTGTGCATCCGTTCCACGGTAAACGTCGTCGCGGCGCGCAGCAGGTCTATCGTCCCGGCGCGCTTGTGGCCGAACCGGAAATCGTCGCCGACCAGCAGCCAGCGCGTGCGCAAGCGCCGCTCCAGGACGGTACTGATGAATTCCTCGGCGCTCAGCGCGGCCAATCGCGCGCCGAATTCCGCGATCACGACATGCTCGATGCCGGCTTCGCGAAACCGCTGCAACTTGTCGGACGGAGTCGAGAGATGCGGCACGATGCCGGTTCCCGCCCGGCGCGCAAAGAATTCCTTCGGCGACGGATGAAAAGTCAGCACGGCCGGCGAGAGGCCCAGATCCGCTGCCGCCTCGACAGTGCGGTCCAGCATGGCCCGATGCGCGCGATGCACCCCGTCGAAGTTGCCGATCGTGAGCGCGACCGGAGCCCCGTCGCCCCCCATCACCGCCGTCCCGGACAATCTCCGCGTTACCCGCATTTCCAGACTTTCGATTCCAACATCGACCCGTACCCGCTGAACAACATGAAATTTTAACCGATTCAAGCGTTTAAGGTACAGGAACCTCTCCGATGCCTGGCGCCCATTCGCGCCACGCGTCGTGCAGCGGCCAATAGAGGCCCAGACGAAGCGGCCGCCGCTCGATTTTTGTCCAGATCCGCGCATAGCGTTCCAGTTGCTCGCGATGTCGCTCGACTTCGCTGTCCAGAAACCGGTCGAGATCCGGGCCGCGGTGCAGACTGGTCTTGAAGTCCACAATCCAGCGCACGCCGTCGCTATCGACAAAGGTCCAATCCACGACTATCCGCACCAAGCGGCCGTCCTCGATGGTCGTCAAAGCGCATTCGGAGCGGGGATCGGTATGGTCCGGCGCGAACAGCCAACGGCCACGCGTGGCACCCAGACTCGTTGCCACTGCGCGCTTGACCCGCTCCAGCGCGTCGTCGATCTCCTCAGGCGGCACGCCTTCCTCCGCCAGTGCGACGCGCGACAGCGCTTGCGCGCGTTCGAGCCTGTCTGCATCCCAGGCCGCCAGGCCCTCCTCCCCGACGCGACGCAGACACTCGTGCGCGACGATCCCCACGGCGCGGGCCGTATCCTGCGCCCAGTCGTACACGACCGACGGGCGGGCCGCGGGTTCGACCTCGGCGGGTTTTGCAACCCGCAGATTAGTCATCAGCGGGGGTTGCCAACCCGGCGCGAGGCGTCGCAGCGACTGCGGCGGACTGACGTGATGGTCGGGCTCCGCGGTCGACGCAGGCGCTGTCGGCCGCGGCCATTCCGCAGCAAGCGCGGGCCAGAGCAAACCCAACGCGGAGTCGGCGGGCGGCTTGTATTCATCGCTCCCTGGCGCCATGACGGCAATCCAGTGCAGGGCCAGCTTCGCCCGCGTCGCGGCGACGTAGAGCAGTCGCGCCAGTTCGTGGCGCTCTTCTGCCCGACTGCGCCGGTGCAGGTAATCGTATTGCGTATCGATGTCGAGTCCCTGCTCCTGGATCGGCGCCAGCAGCAGTGTGCGCGCCCCCGAAGTCGTCCGTCCGGCGCGCCAGCGCAACAGCGGCGGATCGCTCCTGCCCGAGCCCTGCGCAAGACCCAGCACGATCACGGTGTCGAACTCCAGCCCCTTGGCCCGATGCATGGTCATGATTTGCAGCGCAGGTCCCGCGCTTGACGTGGCAATGGACTCGCCGAACAGCCGGTCGACCGCGGACTCGAATTCCGTCCAGTCGAACGCCGGCTGTGCCGAACGCTCCGTGAGCAAACGCCAGTATCGCTCGACGTCTCCCACATCGGTGGCGTCCGTCAGCGTTGGCGGTCCGCCCAGTCGCAGCCACGCCGACTCGGCGGCCTGCGCCAGGGCTCCCCGCGCAGCCCGTACCACAGCGCCCACAAGTATCGGCGCGCACCGTTGCAGGCGCGATTGCCCGTCCTGGCTCAATGCCTGCCACTGCTCGATGGAATGCAACCGGCTGAGGACCGGCTCCTCGCCCATTCCGTCAACCAGACGGGTGAGGTCGACCAGCGTCAATCCGCACCACGGCGCCCGCAGCACCGCAAGCCAGCTCAGACGGTCGGCGGGCTCCAGCAGCGCGTGCGTCAGCGTGAGGCAGTCGATGATTGGTTGTTTGGCCGCAAGCGGATCGATGTCGATGGCTTGCCACGCGAGGCCCGCACTGCGCAGCGCCGGAATGATTTCGCGCAAGTGACTGCGTGCGCGGACCAGGATGGCGATCGATCCCTTCGGGTCAGCCCCGCGCGCCTGCTGCACCAGGTCGACGACTTTCTTGCCTTGCCCCGCCGCATCCGGCGCCGCATGCAGACGGACGCCGATCGCTTCGCCGGCGCCTTCGCCCTCGCCGCTGGCGGCAGCCGTGGCGCTGACAAAACTGGCGGCGCCCTCCTCCGGCCTGTCTTCATCCGGCAATATCAGGGCGAACACGCGATTCACCCATTCGACCAGCGCAGTCCGCGACCGGAAATTCACCCGCAGGCGCAGCGGCTGTAGCGGCATTCCGTTCAAGCCGTCTTTCTGCGCATCGAGGAACAAGCCCACCTCCGCGCCGCGGAAACGATAGACCGACTGCATCGGATCGCCCACCGCGAACAGCGTGCGCCCGTCGCCTTCCGACCAACCTGCCGTCAGGCGGGCGATCAGACCGAATTGCGACAGCGACGTATCCTGAAATTCATCGACCAGTACATGCGCGATGCGCTGATCGTAGGCCAGCAGCAAATCGCCGGGCGCGCTTTCATCGCCCAGCACCTGCAATGCGCCGAGCGCTACTTCGACAAAATCCGTCCGGTCGTTTTCGGCGAAGACCAGGCGCAATTGCGCCACGGCAAGCGGCAGCGCCGCGAGCAGTGCCGCGACCGCTTCCCACTGGGCAGCCGTGTAGGACGCTGCGGGGAGGTGCTGGAGCCTTGCCCACGCATCGACCCAGTCCGGCGCATCCCGCAACGCCGCGAGCACGTCCTCCATTGCGCTCTTGTAGTGCTCGCGGTGCGCTTTTTCTTCCCCCTTGGCTCCCGATGGCGCAGGAAAGCCTTGCGTCGCATTCACCTGCTTGCGCAGCGCGCCGCTCTGGGTGAGGATGCAGTTGGCGATGAGTCCCCACTGCGCCGCATGTTCGGACGCCGCTTGCGGCCAGACCGCGGGAGGAACCGGTATAGGCCGTGCTGACGAAGCCTTGGCGCCCGCCGCCAGATTTTCATGCGCATACGCCATCAAGTCGATGATGGGTTGCTGCAGTCCGCCCGGAAAAACCGACTCGGCTGCAGCCAACTCGTGTCCGATCACCGCGCGCCAGTTGCGCTCGAGCTCCTCGCGCAAATCGGGCTGCGTGGCCGCGTAAACCAGCCACGGCAACCATTGATCGCGGTGGGCGAGCATGCCGGCAATCAGGCCGATCAGGCGATCGATCCGGTTGTCCAGATGCGCCAGCAACCGCGCGACAGGCGCCGACATCGGCTGCGTGAGCACCGTGCGTCTCGCCGCTTCGGCGTACAGCGCCGCGGAATCTTCGGACACACCCGAGATCAGTCCGAGCCCCGCGCTCAACGGCGCGGCGCGCGTGAGCTTCGCGCACCAGGCGTCGATGGTCTGGATCGCCAGCCGCGACGGATGCGCGCCCAGTTCCCAGCCGCACCGGGCGGCGTGCGCGGCCAGATCTTTCGCCAGCATCCACGTCAGGCGATGATGTTCGGTGTCGGGCCCGGGCAACTCCGCGCTGGCCAATGCTTTGAGCACGCGGTCACGCATCTCGCCCGCGGCCTTGCGAGTGAAGGTCATCGCGACGACGTCCTCGGGCTGGTCGACCGTCGCCAGCAGCCGCAAATAGCGCTGGATCAACAACTCTGTCTTGCCGGAGCCTGCAGGCGCCTGGACAATGAACGAGCGGGCCGGATCCAGCGCGGCAGCACGGGCCTCCCGGTCCGCCGCGCGCAGTGCAGTTGACTCCGGCGTGGCGATCATTGTGCTTCGCCCCCATCGTCATCGATGTCCATCCCTCTGTGATCGCGATCGACGAACGCGATGTGTTCGTTGATCCGGCACAACGCATGGCGGCCGCAGCGATCGCATGTCCCCGGATACTGCCAGGGGTCCACCGTCGCCACGCCGCGCCGATACTCGCCGACCAGTCCCTGCAGTTGCGTTCTCCAGCGCGTTCGGGTGGTCGGCCAATCGGGATCGGCCGCCTTGAGCGCATCCCAGGTCTCACGCGACGCAGCGATACCGGAGACCTTGCTTTCCCCGCGCCGGACGGTTGCATAGGCGACCGCGACGACCGGGTCCGGCGCCAGCGCTTCGGCGTAAAGCGGCAGTTGTGGCGCGATCAGGCGCTGGTCGCGCAGCAGGTCAGCGATCGTCGATTTGCCGGTCTTGAAATCGATCACGACCAATTGGTTGTCGCCGACGCGATCGATGCGATCGACTTTCAGCCGCAATTCCAGGCCATCGATCGTCAACGATCGCTTGGATTCCGTATCGACCACCACAAACGGCGGCCGGCCGTATTCGACTTCGAGCCATTCGCGCAGCAACCCAAGCAGCCGCGCATGCTCCAGCTTGCGGAACGCATCTCCCAACAGCGCCCAGCGCTGGGCAGACAGAATGCCCAGCGCCGCTTTCACCGCGCTTGCGCAACGCGCGATCCACTCGTCGCCCTCGAGCGCCAGCAACGCCTCCTGATCGGGTAGCCCTGTCCAGAACTCGGCCAGCAAGTAATGCACCAGCGAACCGCGCTCGGCCGGCGTCAGGCCCTCGCCGCGTTGCGGCCACGGCTCCGCCCTGAGCCGGAACGTCGCGTACGCCTGGAAGGGACAATTAGCCTGCGCCTCCACCAGCGCCACCCGGCCTCTGGCCGGCGATTCCGTATCCAGGGGAAGGCCCGCCGTGTCGTCCCAGGCCGTGAGTACACCGGTTTGCGTCATCTGCATCGACAGCGACTGCACCGTATTTGCCGGCACCGCGCCACTCAGCGTGGGTGCAAACTCCGCCAGCAACGGGCTGGGCGCTGCGGGAATGCCGTCCACCGCTTCCGGCCAGCTGAAAATGACCGTCGGCGCAGCGGCCGCAAACTGGGCAGTGAGCTCGCGGTGGTAGCGCAATTCCCGCTCGGCGCTCGCGTGCGGCGCCTGTACCATCCGCTGCCACCCCAGCGGCAACAAGGGACTGGGCTGACACGCGGCAGGCCAGCGCTCGGCAGTCAGCCCGCAAATCCACAGACCATCGAAATACAGGCCCGAGGCCTCGAGCGTGCCCAGGATCTGCACCGGCACCGGTCCGCGTTCGGGCTGAAACGCTGTTTCCGCCGTCAGCCTGGCGAGACTGGAAAATGCGTCGGTGAAGCGCATGCGGCCGGAGATTGATTCGGCCCGCATCCAGTTATCCAGCAGGTCGTTCCAGGCGCTGCGCCCCTGATATTCGATGCTGTCGAGCGTCTCTTCGGTCAGCCAGCCCGCCGCCTCCAATGCCTGTTCCCACGCTCGTCGCCACTCTTTCGCCGGCCGCCGCCGGCGCCAATCCGCGCTGATGGATGCAAAGTCCGACAGTTGTGCCGACCACGCGGGACAACGCGCGCGGGCGAATTGCGCGAGCTCCGCCGGACGCCAGACGTCCTGCGGCTCTTCCGTCACATCCCGCATCAACCCTGCCCTGGTGGGCCATTCACGTTCATGTCCGGCGAGGTGGGGCGAACGCGCGAGCGCTGCAATCTCAATCAGACCGACGGGGGCCTGCGCCCAACCCAGCAAGGTGAGCGCCACGTCGACCAGTGGCTGGCGCGCAAGCGGATCCGCTTGCGATATGTTGATGGGCAGGTCCGGGGCGCCGTCGGTGAAAAGCGAACCCGGTACGAGCACCTCCCGGAAGATTCGCTCGACCTGTGGCCGTTGCGCGGCAAGATCGGGGATCACGACCCCGAGTGCCGCCTCGGGGTCGCGCGACAACCATTCCCGGCACCACTGCGCGCACTTGCGCCACTCGTCGGCGGGATCTGCGCAGCCCAGACGCACGGCATGGTCGTTCGACGATTCGGGCGCCTTGTCCTCGGGCACGAATTGCGTGATGCGAACCCCCGCGGCGCCGAGCGCATCGACCAGCGCCTGTTGTTGCGGCGAAAATTCGGTAAACCCGTAGAATCCTGTTGGCGGAATAGACTCGGCGCCGCGGCTGCGCAAGGCGTCGATAATCAGCAACGGCAGGCGCGCGGCATCGATCCAGTCATGCGCCGCGCATTCGCGAACAAACGCCTCCGCCCACGTGACGAACGCCCGATGCTCTTCGCGTGCGCCCGCGCCGCCCCATTGCGCCCATTGCCCCCGCCACCCGTGAACGACCTCCCACGCGCCCGCTGCCAACGATCCGGCATTCGCGATGTGCAAACCCGCATACTCTGCGTTGGCCCCGATGACGGTGGCCCAGATTCGCTGCTCCTGCCAGGGCGTCAAGAGCTGGGCTCGCGCACTGCCGGTATCGGCACGCAACGCTTGCCACAGTGCGCGGACCCAGCTTGACCACGGCATGATGCGCGGCGTGGGCCATGCGGCACGTCCGGCCGCAGTCTGCGTCGCGTCGTACAGGTCCGCTAGCCAACCCGCCGCCCGCTTGTTGGCCGTGACTACGCTCGCGCCGTCGGCGAGCGCTGCCATCACGGGTTGCAAAGCAGATTGAGATGACGGGAAATTTGTCGTGCGCGCCATAGGTGCATTCTATGCGAGCATGATCCCGCTCGATCGGAATCCGCTGCCGGACCCGCCCGTTTTGGCAGGGCACAAGCTCAAAGCGGTGTCGTCATTGCCAAGAGATGCAGAATTTCATATAATATTGGGCTGTGTTGGGGGTATAGCTCAGCTGGGAGANNACACCGGTTCGAATCCGGTTGGGGACGCCAGTTAAATCAATGGCTAATTGGGTGTGCGAACCGCGATCTTTGGTTCCATGTCCAGATGGATTCGCCGCAACGAAGTCGCGCTTGGTGGATTGGCTTCGCGGGCGTGGCTGGCGTGTCTTTTGCCACCTATCCTCGACGGCGGCGACGTTGGCTATGACCACGTCTATTGCGCGGAACACATCACCAATCCTTCGGCCGCCCACCCGGCCTGGGACATCTGGCTCGCGGTGGCCTGGGTGATCGTGTAGCGGTGATTGGAGTCGATTTGCGCTGCGCGCTGGTTATAAAAGCGGTTTACGGGCAAGACAACACTTGAAAAGGCGGGCGCACCACAGAATAGCGCCGTCGAAACCGGTGTGCCGCGCAACACGGCGCCGATGTAAAACGCGATCCCTTCGTAGTTCCAGCGCGGTTGGCTGGCCGGTGTGGTCGCCTGCAACTGCTTGAGGAACGCGCACTCGTCCGCGTCGGACGTATAGAAATGGCTGTTTGGCCCCGGGCTGATCGAGCCATAGAAGCGGCACACCGGACGGACCTCGAATGGAGCCAGATTCTGGTCGGCCCATCCTTGGAAGGTGACTCCGGTGCGCGACCAGCCGGGTCCGGCGGAGCCGTTGTCGATCGCCGTCGCCTCCGCGGACGAGATGGTCATAAAGTAGTGGTTGAGCGTGCTGTTATAGAATTCGACCACGTTACCGGCGACCGTGGCCGGCGGCTGGCAAATGCGACCGCGCGTGGCCTCGGCTTCCTGAATGTGCCAGTTGCGGTAGTAGTTCTTGTCGCCGGTATTCGGGCGCAGAAAGTTGGGGTCCGCGTAGCGATCGAGCCAGAGATAGAAATAGATTACCGCGCCCCACGCGCCAAGTTCGCCGATCGTCTGATCGTTGGTGCCGCAAGTATGTCCGGCCGACATCCGGTGGCGCGCCTCGTGCACAACCAGCGCCAGCGACGACACGAGGCCGCCGCCGCCGCCATCGTCGTCGAGCCACTTGTCGCTGAAGACGTAATACGAATTCGGCGCCACGTTCAGGTTGATGGCGTTGGCGGGGTCGCAGCAAGACGACCCACTGATGTCGCCGCGCAGCCGGATCATGTTGATCCCCGATTCGAGGCGCAGCCAGTCCCACACCGACGTCTGGTGCGACCATGGCAGCGGCTGGGAAAAGCGGATTTTCTGCGCCGCGATCAGGATGTTGTAGACGTTGCGCCTGAGCTTGGTGAGATCGCGCGAGCCGCCGATCGCGTGGCACACGAGCGTGGGCGCGCTCGGATCCGTACCTTCGAAACTGAGCGTGATGACGGCATCGATCGCGGCCATCTCGGCAACTGTCGGACAACGGCCGATCACGTCGTCGATGGTTTCGGCGACGGCCGGCAACGCCAAACTCCATCCGCAGACGGCGACAATGATGGCCTTCAACAGAACGATCCACCACGCCGACATATGGTTCATCAACATTCCGGATGTAGTCAGCGATTTCGTTCGTGACATTGCAACTCTCCAACGATGATGAAGCGTGCAGAAAAGTCTGCGCGGGCCGAGATGAGGAGTCAACCCCGCGCGGTGTCTGCTTGGTGTCTCAGGTTGATTTGTATCAAATAGGCAACCAGGAAACGCCAACTTTCTCTTGCCCCAAGAAGTCCGGACGGACTTTGCCCACAGCGCATAAGCCGCCAAGGGCGTATTACGCTTGAGCAAGGCCGCGCTCAAGCCCGATTCGCATAGCTACATCCCCAGCGCTGAACGCCGCCGCATGGCGCCCATTCCAAATAGCCCTATCAGCCCGGCCAGCGCCAGCAGCGTCCATTCGGACAGCGTCCGGATGGACGCTGCGCCACCGCCCACGCCGGGGCCGCCCTGATCGACAAGGATGCCGTTGGCCGTCAGGTCGTCGTCATCCAGCCCACCGTCGGTGAAGCTGAAGATGGCGGTGATATTGCCGCTGCCAGCCGCGGCTGTCCTGACGTGCTGACCGGCGACGCGCTGGTCGTGCACAGTTTCCCTTCCGACTTGCGCAAGATCAAATCCCTCGCCGCCACCATCGATACCATGAGCGCGTAACGATTCCGACCGAGGGCACCATGACTACGCTCGCAAGCCTGTGCAAGCATCCGGTGAGAGTTGTGACGCCGGGAACAACCATCCGCGCCGCAGCAGAACTGATGCGCGAACATCACGTCGGCGCCCTCATTGTTGTGGACCAGGATTCGAGCGCATCCAAGCCGCTCGGCATCGTCACCGATCGCGATATCGTAGTCGGCATCGTCGCGCTGGGCCTGGACCCCAGCATCTTCCTCATCGACGATCTGCTGGATCGTCCCCTCACCGTTGCCAAGGCGGATCAGAGGATCCGCGAGGGACTCAAACTGATGAAATCGAAAGGGGTGCGGCGGCTGCCGCTGGTCGACAAGGCCGGCAACCTGGCCGGGATCGTCACCCTCGACGACCTGCTGGGCGAAATCGCCAAGGACATGAGCCGCGTCGCGAATGTCGTTGAGCGTGAAATCAGCGCGGAATTGGTGCTAAGACAGAGCAGGATCGAGGCCCGCCAGGGCAAGGGTGCAAGAAATTCGCGGCGCTCCGCGAAAGCACCCACCAAATAACGAGTCGAAAATGAAAGCGAATAGTGCAGCCAATAACCACCTATCAATACAACAAGACCAGTAGCGGTTTCATGTTGACATCCGAGCAAATACGCCAACTCAGGACACTCATGCGGGAGCAGGAGTCCGTCTTGCGCGAGAAGATGCGCAAGGCGATTCTGGAACGGGTCGGTCGTGGCACTTCGGATCCGGGAGCGAGTGCGGGAGATGAATCCGAACTCTCGGTCGCCGATGTGCCGAAGGGCGTGGATACCGGCATGCTGGCAAGCGGCGCTGTTGAATTGCTGGCGATCGAAACCGCCAAGGAACGCCTGCAGGACAACACTTACGGCCTCTGCATCATCTGCCATGGTCCCATCAGCTTCAAGCGGCTACTGGCCTTGCCCACCGCGCAGCGCTGCCTGTCCTGCCAGGAATACCATGAACGCGCCACCTGGGATCATCCTGAGACCAAGCATTGAAGTAATTCGTTCAGGTTTTGATAATCCTCAAACGGCCACAGATGTAAGGCGCTAAGGTAAAGACCACACCACACGCGCCGCAGATACCAGCCGCAGAACACCTGAAGGAGCTCTCATGCAAACCCCCGACATCTTCGAACAGATCGCCCACGGTATGGGCAACCCGAAAAAAATCAGCCAATGGCTCAAGGGCGCTTGGCCAATTTCGGCGGATGGCAAGGCAGTCACCTCGCAGACCAAGGCGTGGATAGGCTCTATCGAATCCCTGCTGCACGGCGCCGAGGCGCTTCGTCACCTGCAACTGGACGCCATACATAAAACGCAAAAGGGCACATCGCGACTCGCCAAGTCCCTGGGTGAAGCGCACAGCCCCGCGGACACGGTGACGGCATTGCAAGCCTTCGCGCAGGAGAACACACAAGACGCCCTGCAATACTGGGCTGTCTATCGCGAAATCGTGGAGGACGCCGAGCTGCAGATACTGGGCGGCGCCGGGGAGCCGGCCGGCAATGGATGGGCTGAATCGCACGGCAAAACCCGTACCCCTACCCTCCGTCAAAAACGCGCTCGCGCTGCGCAAGGCAAATCGCCGCACGCGGCTTGATCGGCGGAGACGACCGTGATGTCACCCCAAACCATATTAGTGCACCTGGACGGCCGGGCGCGCGGCGCGGAGACCCTGAAAGTCGCAAACCGGATTGCCAGGAGTTTCAATTCCCACGTCGCGACGGTGTTCGCTACCCAACCCCCTCTTCTGGTCGCGTCGGCGATGGATCCCGCCGCCGCCGTGGTGCTTGAATACCAAGCCGAAGCCGAAATCGCACTGCAGTCCGAAGCCAAGGCGCAAGTCGCCGCCGCGGAAAGCTTGAGCGGCCTCGCCATCGAATGGCGGGTGACCAGCTTTAACACAATCGGCAATGTTGCCATGCATGCGCGGCATGCCGATCTCCTGGTGATGAGCCAGGAGGATCCCGCCTGGTCGCCGGGTACCGGTCCATCGATCCTAGCCGGCGTGATCATAAGTGCGGGGCGGCCGGTGCTGCTGGTGCCGTACGCCGGCACTTTCAAAACCTGCGGCGACTCGGTGCTGATCGCCTGGAACGCCGGCCGCGAATCGGCGCGGGCGGCGGCGGACGCGCTGCCGTTCCTGAAGGCCGCACGCGAAGTGCATGTGGTTTCGTTCAATCCCGAAAGCGAATCGGACTGGGGCGAGATCCCGGGTGCCGACATCGGCCTATGGCTGGCACGCCACGACGTTCGCGTGACGGTGCACGAGCGCCGCTCCCGCGATGTCGACGTAGGCAATCAATTGTTGTCGCTGGCAGCCGACCTGGGCACAGATTTGGTGGTGATGGGTGCCTATGGACATTCCCGTGCCTATGAGATGGTGCTCGGTGGTGTGACCCGCACCATCCTCGGCAGCATGACGGTGCCGGTATTGATGTCCCACTAGTGTCGTGAATCAGAAATAGCG
>PLYG01000454.1 GCA_003153335.1 Betaproteobacteria bacterium
ATGCGGGCGGCCGGGCGATGCCCCAAGAAATCATCCGTCGCAGCCGATGCCGCACACGCGGCAGAGCAATGATTTGAGCATTCGTTAGAATTTATACATCCCTTCGAGCGCGATGGAGCTCTGGTTATCGGTGACATCGAGGGCGCCGGTCGTGCTATTCGTGTCCTTTATAAACGCGCCGTCGATGTTGGACTTATCGTAACGGCCTTCAATGCGCAATACAAAGTGCTTGCTAGGCGCGTACGCGAGCGTGAGGGTCGCCTCTTTCCACTTCTGCCCGTCGCCGGACAGCGCATCGAGGACTCCAGTGCGATACCCGTCCTTGTCGTTAAAGTATTCGCCGCGCAAGGAGGCGCTCCATTGGTCGGTGAGCGCGTAATTGAAATAAATCGCCGCGCCGTTCCACTGGTACTTGTCTTTGGCCGCTCCAAAGGTGTCGTCCTTTTGCTGGCCGTTATCGTAGTTGGCCATGATCGTGAACTTATCGTTCACGGCCCAGGTGGCGACCACGTCGACTACATATCGTTGCCCTTCAGCGGCCGTTGCAACGTTGTTGACTATGCCCAGAGGTTCTTTGCCGAGATAGCCGTCAACGACGAATGTAAACGCCTTGATCGGAGTCAAGGTCAAGCCGAACTCAACGGTCTTGTCTTTGTTGGCGTCGCTGAGCTGGTCCCAGCCGTTGTTGACGCCGAGCGTCAGACTCACTTGATCACTGAAGGCGTAAGTGCCGCGCAGGCCCGTATGGGTAAATGGTATGGCATAGCCGAACAATATGGACCGCGAGAAATTCGAATCCGTGGTCGGATTGATCACCTCGGCGCCGGCGAGAGTAACGAACTTACCGCCCATGACTGTCAGCGGGCCGGTCGCATACTGCACAAATGCTTGAGTTACATCGAAGTCCGAGCCGCCGGTGTTGGGATATGACTTGATGATCTCCGCATCCTGGCCGGCCGTCAGATTGACGAGCGCGCCAAAACCCTCCTTGGGCTGCATCGCGATCGTGATGGCCGCCTGATTGACCGTGAAACTGTCATGGCGCGCATCGAACACCCGGTCGGCTGTAAAGCTTGAGAAGGCGCCGGTGCCCGACAGGTGTTCCCACGATACTTCGGCATATCCTGTCGCCGTGATGCCGGAACCATCGAGCACCTCGAAAATGGAAGGCCCCGTGTACTTAATGGGCTCGGCTGCGGGTACGGGCGGGGCTGCGGCTGCGGCTGCGGCAGGCTCATCGGCGCGCGCGACTCCAGAGCCGATTACGCTTAGGAGCAATGCCGTAGTGGTGATCGCTTTCCCGTACTTCTTCATAAGATCTGACTCCTTCAGAGAAACTGAACTAGGCTGGAGAGCGCGCGAGCGTTGCAGTGCTCAAGGTACTGAATGCGTCGCGCTCTTCGCCGTTAAAATTTCCGATAACGCGGCGAAAAAAGCCCGGCGGGGATGCGCGCCGCCGGGCTACGCCACGGTTACTCGATGCTCTCGCCGTGCAGCGAGATATCGAGACCCTCGCGTTCTTGATCTTCAGTAACGCGCAGGCCAATCGTCATATCGATGACTTTGAGGATGATGTAGCTGACGGTGAATCCGTAGATCAACGTCGTGCCTACGCCCCAGAGCTGCGTGATGACTGAGCCATCAACGCCGGCGATCTCCTTGCTCGCGAACACGCCGGTCAACAATGCACCGATGATGCCACCGATGCAGTGCACGCCAAAGGCGTCAAGCGAATCGTCATAGCCAATTGCGCTCTTGAGCGAAGTCGCGGCGAAGAAGCACACGACACCCGCCGCTACGCCAATAATCACCGCTGGGGTTGGCCCAACGAAGCCAGAGGCTGGTGTGATAGCGACAAGACCCGCGACTGCCCCCGATGCGATACCGAGTACGCTCGGCTTTCCCTTGACGAGCCATTCGGCAAACATCCAGGCGAGCGCTGCAGCAGCGGTTGCGATTTGCGTCGCCGCCATTGCCATGCCGGCACGGCCGTCGGCGGCTGTCGCGGAACCCGCGTTGAAACCGAACCAGCCTACCCATAGAAGTGATGCACCTATCAGGGTAAACGTCAGGTTATGCGGTGGCATCGCGGCTTTGCCGTAGCCCAAGCGCTTGCCCAAGACGAGGCAGCTCGCGAGGCCCGCGATGCCGGCATTGATATGCACGACTGTGCCGCCTGCGTAGTCGAGCACGCCCTTTACGGCGAGCCAACCTGACGGCTCCCACACCCAGTGTGCGATCGGCGCGTATACGACGAGCGACCAGACGGACATGAAGATCAACATCGCCGAGAACTTCATACGATCGGCGAATGCGCCCGCGATCAGTGCCGGTGTGATGATTGCGAACGTCAGCTGAAACATCGCGTAAACGGTTTCCGGGATCGTCAATGCAAGATGCGACACGGTGAGCTTGCCGGCGTCCTTCATGAACGTCATGCCGTTCATCAAGAGTCGCGATGAACCACCGAGGTATGCTGAGCCCGGGGTGAACGCCCAGGAGTAGCCGATCACCCACCACAGGATTGTCACGACGCATGTAATCGCGAAGCTTTGCATGAGCGTGGCCAGCACGTTNNCACGAGCGCGGTCGAGGTGAGCATCCAGGCCGTATCACCGGCGCTGATCTTGTCAGCCGTGACGAGCTGGGGTTCGGTTGGCGCTGGAGGTGCGGGCGTCGCTGCCGCGGGCGCGGCAGCGGCCGGCGCTGTTGTGTCTGCCGCCGCAGCCGCTGCAGGTGCAGACGTTGATGTGGCGGGTGCGGCGGCAGTCGGTGTGTCATCGGCCCAGACGGCTTGCGCCGACAGCGTGATCGCGCCCAGTAAGATCAAACGAAACAGTTTAGTAATCAATGCAGGTCCCCCGAAAAAGGTTTTTCAAATCGCACTAGCGTCTCGCTCGCCTGTGCGAATGCGCACGACTTGCGAGAGATCGGATACAAAGATCTTGCCGTCGCCNNCGCCGCGATAGATTTCGGTGTGACCGCGTTGGCGGCCAAAGCCGCGCACTTCAGTGACAGTGACGCCTTGAACGCCCACCTCGCTTATCGCGTTGCGGACGTCGTCGAGTTTGAAAGGCTTAATAATCGCAGTGATCATCTTCATTGACCGCACCCCTCCTTTGAATCGTTCTCGTTGGAAACTGCCCGCTGGAGCGGGATCGAGACGGCTCTAAGCAATGCCTATGCCAGACGCAGCGGTGGCATGCAGATCAAGGTGTTGCGAGGTAATTCGTATCGGCTGTTCTATTCGTGGCGCACTGTTTCGGTGCGCGGAATTTATTGTTGCATCACTACAATGCATGCGCGCGCTGCCAATGTTGCACACGTGCAACGCGAATTCGTGCCGCGCCGGTAATGGAGTCGCGCCCGCGCAGCGGCGGTTATTGTGTTTGGCGCACGAACAGTGCAATCCGGATGTCGTGCGGATCCTCAGAGGGCTGCGCTGGTGCCGCGGGGTTGCGATGCGGCGATATCGTTCGAGGGCCGACACGACGCCCACGATCGGCATAGCGGCGCCGTAGCCGACGAGGCCGGGTGATTTCAAGGAGAGTCGCGATTCCCACGACAGCGCGTGGGGAGGCGTGAGCGCGCCTCCGTCAGACGTTTATAAGCCACGCGCATGTCCGGCGCGGCAAGTTGCAGCTAACCGTAGTCCCTGGCGCCTGTGCCCCAAAAGCACATGTAAACCGGGAGCAAGCTTGATCAGCCGAGTCTGTTCGATCAAGTTGCGGGTCGGATTCTTAGACCTCACAGGCAATGGCTCCTGACCGACTCAGTGTACGTCGCGCAGGAGCGGCTGCAGCACTGCGACCGCGATATGGCGGGACGGTGGCGTACGCCGATCGTGCAGAGCACTGCTGCAACGGCGACTCCAAGCGTTCCAAACGCCTACTCGCGATCGCACTACAACTTTCAGTACCTCCCCCAAAATCCTTGAACGTATCACCGCCTGCGCTTCTGCCGGGGCGGACTTCAGGAGCTGGCGCTACTGATTAGCCGTGATGCGCTTGGGTACAGAAATCGCCGCTCACTGATCGAGTCAAATCAGAGCAGCGGCGGCGACCATAATGATTGCGCAGGATCACGCGAGCGCGGCGTTCACCGATCCAGGTACGTCGCTGCCAAAACCCACGAAGAACGGTCCGAGGCCGGGGGGCGCAGGCGCTGCGGCGCATTGTCTGCTCACGACATCGCGCGGCCAGTCTTTCATTGCAGCGGAAAGAATGGCTGTCTGATTCAGCGCCCTTTTCGGGTTAGACGGCGTGTGGAGCGCACGGCGATGTGCGCGTAGTGACTGCCGCACCGCCGCAGTCGGCGGCGATCTAGAGGCGAAAGTGCCGCGGCGGTGCGCTCATTTCGCAAGCGCGACCGCAACGGGCGGCGCGCAGCTTGCCACAAGCTTGTCGGAGTCGTCTGACACGGCTCCGCGGCGTGCGCTTATAGCGCACGAGAGCACAACAGGCCAAATTCTGCGCAGGGAAAATGTGAACCAAGAAGAACTCGGAGGCCGCCGCCGTGCTTTATTACGCAGTCGTCTTTTTCATTATTGCCATCATCGCAGCGATATTCGGCTTTGGCGGTATTGCTGCCGGCGCGGCCGGTATCGCGAAAGTTCTTTTCGTTGTATTTCTCATTCTGGCGATCATCACCTTTCTCAGACGCGCGTAGCACACTACTCGCTATGCGGCGCGCGGTTCGCGTCCGCATTCTTGCTTGGACGTCATCCACGCGATGACATCTATTGACCGACCGATATCCGGACGCGGCGCGCCCAAGGCCCGTCGAACGTGAAGCCGGAGCGCAACCCCCAATTCGCGTATGCGGGCTCGCGCCCGCTGCGACGCCTAAAGTGGGTGACCGCTTGCCCTGAACGCCACCGCCGTGAGGGGCTAAAATGTCTGTAGTGTAGGCAACGTAGTGCCTGCGTAGCATTTGTATTGCCCGATCTAAGCCATACTTCTTGCCAGGAGCTGCGCGATTTGAAGATTCCCGAGATCCTCCAGGTCGAGACGCCCCAGGTCCCCGGTAGTCTCGCAAGCGTTTTGAACGTGATTGCGGAAGCCGGTCTTGTGCTGGAGCATGTGACGACCTTGCGCCGCGAGCAGGGACGCACGCTCTGGGAAATTACGCTCGAGATCGAAGAGGGCGCGCAAGAGGACCTGTTACGGCGCTTAAGTTCGCTGCCTTCGGCACGCTTCGTCGGCTGGTCGGATCGTGTTTTCGAACGCCACCGCGGCGGCAAGGTCGAGATGCACTCGCGTATCGCGATCGCAACGCAGCAGATCCTGCGCGACATCTACACGCCGGGCGTGGCGCGCGTGTGTCTGGCGATCCAGAAGGATCCCGCGAAGGCCTTCGAATACACGGCTCTTGCGCGTACTGTCGCGGTGATCACCGATGGTTCGGCGATACTCGGGCTCGGCAACATCGGTCCGCGAGCGGGGCTTCCCGTGATCGAAGGCAAGGCGGCTCTGCTCGCCACGTTTGTGGGCTTGAGTGGCATCCCGATTCTCATCGAAAGCACGTCGATCGACCATATGGTCGATGTCGTGCGCTCGATCGCACCGTCCTTCGGGGCGATCCTGCTCGAGGATATCTCTGCGCCGCGCTGCTTCGAGATCGAGCATAAATTGCGCGCGCGACTCGCCATGCCCGTACTGCACGACGATCAGCATGCTACGGCGGTCGTGACACTCGCCGCGCTGCTTAACGCGACGCGCATGACGGGCGAATCGCTAGATGGCCTGGTCGTTGGTCTCGTCGGGCTCGGCGCCGCAGGGCTCGGGATTGCACAATTGTTGCGCGCGTTCGGCGTACAGCGGCTCATTGGGACCGATGTGCGCTCGGAGGCGACCGGACGGCTCGCGCAGCTCGGTGGTCAAGGTGTCACGCTTGAAGAAGTTCTGCGCCGCGCGCACGTGGTGATTGCGCAGACTGGAGTTAAAGGTCTCATTCCGGCGAAGCTTATCCGGCGCGGCCAGATCATATTCGCGCTGTCGAATCCTGACCCGGAAATCGAGGCGGCGCAGGCGCTTGCAGCCGGCGCGGCGGTGGCAGCCGACGGCAAGAGCATCAATAACGTTTTGGCCTTTCCAGGCCTGTTTGCCGGCGCGCTGCGCGCGCGCGCGGTGCGATTCAGCGACACGATGCTGCTCGCTGCGGCGCGCGCGATCGCCGCCGCAGTACCGCCCGGACAACTCGTGCCCGATCCGCTTAACGGCACGGTGCATGAAGAAGTCGCCGCGGCAGTTGCAGCGGCAGCGAGTCCTGGCGGATAGTCGTGGGCTTGCAATCGGAGACATAAACAGTGAGTAGCAATTCGTATCCGGTCACTCTCGCCTTGCCGCTGCAGCCGACCGATCATATCCAGGGCGCGGAGCACGCCCGTATCACGGTGATGGAATACGGCGACTTCGAGTGTCCGAGCTGCAAGGTCGCGGCGCCCACGATCAAGATGTTGCTGGATCAGTTTCCCAACCAGTTTCGTTTTGCGTACCGGCACTTTCCACTCGAAGATGCGCATCCGCATGCGCTACTCGCCGCCGAAGCTTCAGAGGCGGCGGCCGCCCAGGGCAAGTTCTGGCCGATGCACGATCTGCTGTTCCGCAATCAGGCCCATCTTCAGGAGAAGGATCTACGCCGCTACGCCGCAGCGCTGGGTCTTGAGTTAGCGCGCTACACGGCGGAGATGGATGACCATATCTATCTGCAGAAGGTGCGCGAACACATCGACAGCGGGCGACGCAGTCAGATCCGCGCAACACCCGCGTTTTTTGTCAACGGCGTCGTACAGGATGTCTCGTTCGGCATGCTGGCACTGCACGAAG
Source organism: Betaproteobacteria bacterium (assembly GCA_003153335.1). Taxonomy (GTDB): domain Bacteria; phylum Pseudomonadota; class Gammaproteobacteria; order Burkholderiales; family Casimicrobiaceae; genus PALSA-1005. Next base: position 6,828 of record PLYG01000454.1, read on the forward strand.
CCGTCGAGGCGGCCGTCGCGCGCGCTCACCACACTTGAACACGATCCTGCGGCGCCAAGTACAGCCCCTGGCCGGGCTTTACATCGAAAGCTGAGTACCATGCATCGAGATTGCGGACCGTAGCGGCGCGGTATTCCGCCGGCGCATGGCTGTCGGTTACGATGCGCTGGCGTAGCGCCGGCTCGCGAATTTTCTGCCGCCAGCTCTGCGCGAAGCTCAAGAAGAACTGCTGTTCGGGCGTGAAGCCTTGCGCCGCCGGCGCGGACTTACCGTGCAGCGACAGCCGGTAAGCGTCGTAGGAGACCGCGAGGCCTGCAACATCGGCGATGTTCTCGCTCAAAGTCAGCTTGCCGTTGACGGCGAGGTCAGGGAACGGCCGATAGGCGTTGTACTGTTCGACCAGGCGGGCGGAGGAAGCTCTGAAGTGGGCAAGGTCCTCCTTGGTCCACCAGTTGTTGAGGCGGCCGCTGGCGTCAAACAACGCCCCTTCATCGTCGAAACTGTGGCTGATTTCGTGGCCGATGAGCGCACCCGCCGCGCCGTAATCCATGACGACAGGTCGCTGCGGATCAAGGTCGGGCGGCTGCAGGATCGCCGCTGGGAAGTTCAGCGCATTCATGACCGGCAGATTGACCGCGTTCACTGTCTGCGGGGTCATGACCCACTCGGAGCGATCGATCGGCGCGCCGAGCTTCGCAAGGTTGCGCTGGTATTCGAATTGTTCGGCGCGTTCGATGTTACCGAGCGCATCGCCACGTGTGATCTTGAGACCTGAGTAATCGCGCCACTTGTCGGGATAGCCCACGCCGACTTTCAAAGTGGCGAGCTTCTCTTTCGCCCGGGTCTTCGTTTGCGCGGCCATCCAGTCGAGCTTGTCAATACGCTCGCCGAATGCGACGACGAGATTCTTCACCATCGCTTCGACCCGCGCCTTCTCGGCGGGCGAGAAATAGCGCTGCACGTAAAGTTTACCGACGGCCTCACCGAGCGCCTCGCTCGTGGAGTCAACTGCGCGCTTCCAGCGCTCACGCAAAGCCGGGGTACCGGCGAGCACCTTGCCATGGAAGGCGAAGTACTCCTCGACGAATGCCTTCGGCAGAAAATTCGCTGCGTGCTCGATGGCGTGAAAAGTTAAGTAGTCCTTCCAGGTGGCAAGCGGCTCGCTTGCCACCAGCGCGGAAATTCCAGTGACGGCGCTCGCTTGCCACACTGTGAAATCGGGCCGTCCGTCAAGTTGTGCAGCTTTGAAATACGCTTGCCAGTCAAGCCCGGGCGCACGCGTTTTAAAGTCGCGGCGCTTCCAGTAATTGTTGCCCTTAATGACGTCCTCGGAATCAACTCGCGGCCAGTGCGCCGCAGCGATGCGATGCTCGAGATCAAAGATGCGTGCAGCCTTTGCGTCTGCGTCCGCGATATGCGCAAGCTTAAGGACGAGAGCGATGTGTGCCTGATATTTGTCGCGGATGGCGGCCATGCGTGCCGAGGAGTCGAGATAGTAGTCGCGGTCGGGCAACCCGAGGCCGCCCTGCAGCAGGAACGCGGCATAGCGACCGGGATCATTCAGATCCTGGGCAACCCACAGACCGAAGATATGGTCCGTGTAGAAATTGGTGAAATTGAGAACGTCGACATCGGTGCGCAGGGACGCGCCGAGTACTTGCGCGAGGGCTTTGCGATCCGCGATGGCCGAAATTCGTGCAAGCGCTGGTTCGAGCGGGCGAAGTCCCTGCGTCTCGATGGCCGCTTCGTCCATGAAGGCTGCGTAGTAGTCGCCGATCTGCCGCGCCTCGGGGCTTTTGGCTGCACCATGCGCGTCCGCCTCCTGGATGAGCGCGACAGTGCGTTTATTGGTGACCTCAACGAGCACGGCGCCGACGCCGTAGTTGCTGCGATCGGCGGGGATTTCTGTGTTCTTAAGCCAAGTTCCATTCGCGTACGCGAAGAAGTTCTCTCCCGGCTGAACCGCATGATCGATGCCGGCAAGATCAAGCCCGTGAGTGAGCGGTGCAGAATCCGCGCCGACCGCGAGCGCCAGGCTGATGGCGACCAGCGCGGCGCGCCCGACAATAAATTGCTGGAGGGTATTCATGCGGCGATATATTAAGATTTTCTAATCGTGCTGGCAGCGATTTCTTCTTCGCTTGCACATTTTGCTCGCTTCAACGGCGAGGCTACTCGGACCCCCGTCCCTGACATGAATCGGATTCGCTTTTCTCTTGCACTCGCGCTGCTGCTGGTTTTTGCCCAGCAGGGGCGATGCTGCACGAGCCGAGCCATGTCTATCACAGCGGCACTGCGCATCTTCAGAACGAGCAGACCTTCGACGGCAAGCTGTGTGAGGCCTGTCTTGCTTTCTCGCGGGTCACAAATCCTGCGAGCGGCACGCTGTTCATGCCGTCAGCGCTCGCAGCGGCCCCGCCACGTCAGCCGCGATCCGGAATTCTGCATCATTGCAGCGGATGCGGCTGCGCCTGGGCGGCGCAGCCGCGGACCTCCCACTCGCCTCTGACTTCGTTGTATTGGGCGCGCGGCGACTGTGAGCAATCAAGCGCCGCCGCAGATTTGACGCTCAAGGCCTGAGGAGTTTTCCAGGTTCCGATCCCGATTTCGGGTTGCGGCGATTGCCGTGGCCGCACTATTCCAAATCAGAATGGCTGGCAGCCATCGCTCGGGCTCAGCCTGGAGATATCTCGCGGCGCTGCCAGTTGTGCCGCGTCGGCAATGCAGCTCTAGCGGCGCGCGGGCACCGCGATGCCGGCGCGGGGCAGATAGAACCGTAGCGCCGGTGTCGTGATCACGGTGCTCAGGATCGCCATCAGCACGAGAATGGTAAACATCTGTTGCGAGATGACGCCCAGATCAAGGCCCACATTGATCACGACCAGTTCCATGAGCCCGCGCGTGTTCATCATCGCGCCGATCGAGAGGGAATCCCGCCACTTCAACCCGGACCAGCGCGCGGCCAGCGCGCCGCCCCCGAACTTGCCCGCCACCGCGACGGCGAGGACCAAAGCGGCCACTCCCCAGAGCGAGGCACTGGTCAGAAGGTCCAGACGCGTGCGCAGGCCGGTCAGCGCGAAGAATATGGGCAGAAAAACCGCGGTGCTGATCCCTTGAATTCGCTTTGCCAGGCGCTCGCTCAACCCGGCGGCTCCGCGCGGCATGACGACGCCGGCGATAAAGGCCCCGAAAAGCGCGTGAATACCGATCTTCTCGGTGGCGAAGGCGGAAAGGGCGAGGAGTAACGCGTACGCGGCGACCGATGCCGCCCGATACCGCCTCCTCTCGGCGAAGCGGTTCGTCAAGCCGCGCAGAAGCGGTCGAGCCGCGCCGAACATCGCTCCGAGGTAGATCGCCGTCAGTCCCAGCACGTGGGCGACGGCCGCCGTCGAGCCTCCGGTCGCGACGGCCAAGACCATGGCCAGCAGCGCCCATCCGGAAATATCGTCGATCGCGGCGCTGGCCATCGCCAAGGAGCCCAACGGCGTGCTTGTCATGCCTCTTTCGTGAAGGATGCTCGCCAGCACGGGGAAAGCCGTAATGCTCATTGCGATGCCCGAAAACAGGCAGAAAGTAAGGAACGGCACGCCAACCGGAGCGAAGCCGGCGAAAAGAGCCCGCGACAGCGTCGCGCCGAGGACGAAAGGGATCATGATGCTGGCGTGAGAGATGAGGCCGGCGGCGCCGGATTGCTTTTTCAGGGCTTCCAAATTCAGCTCCTGGCCGGAGATGAACATAAACGCGAGCAGGCCCAGCTGACTGACCATGTTCAGGTGCGCGAGCGAGGCCGCCGGAAACACCGCCGCGGCGGCCGCGGGAAATAACACTCCGAACAGCGACGGCCCGAGGGCCAGGCCTCCGATGATGTGGCCGATCACCGCGGGCTGTCCGGCGCGTCTCATAATAAGAGCGGCGAGCCGGCAAACTCCCAGAATGACGACCATCTGCAGCAAGAAGAGGGGAACCGGAGAAAGAAGGGCGACGCCGCCGATGAGCGCCGCCGCGACCGGGTGGGCCGCCGGAGCGGCGGCGACCAGGCCCTGGCCCAAGGCGGTGACGCCCTTGAACGCGCCGGCGGAGAGGGCGAAGACTCCCGAGTAGGCGGCGATGAACCGGGAGTTGCGACGTAGGAAGCCTCCCTCCTGCGCGGCGCTTTCCGCCGCGGGAACTTCATTATCCAGGCCGGCCGCGGACGAAGGCGACCGGCCGGTGGACGGCAGCAGCTGCGAATGGGGTCTGTGCTGAACGGCGCCGGCCGCGGACGCGCCTTCGGCGGAGCCGTTCTCCGTCCCGGCCGCGTCGAACTCCCGCGAAGGGCGATCGACCATGCCGTCGAAGAGCTCCGCGGCGGACGCGGGCACGCTGAGCCGGCGCAGCTCGGGGACGCGGGCCATGATGTCGGCGCGCCGGGCGTCGACCCCGGCGCGATGCTCGCGGACCAGCCCGGACAGGTCCCGCGCGGCTTGAGCGGCTTCCGGCGTGCCGTTTTTCTCCAGCTCGAGAATGAGCTGGGTCGAAAACTCCGGAGGGCTCCAGAGAGTCCCGAGAACCGCCGCGCGCGCCTGCGTCTGGAGGGCCTCGGCCGGACGCTCGACTTCGCGGGCCAGGAAAGAGACGATCTGCTCCGGCCCGGCGGCCGCGCCCGCCGCCGCGCCCGGGAGGGAGGGCGCCGCGAGCGAGGCGACCTGGCCGGAGACCTGGCTCAGGGTCTGGGCGAACTGCACGCGCTCGATGGTCGTGAGGCCGCCGAAGCCGCCGACGCCGGCGCTGGCCCGGGCCTCGGGAACGGCGAA
>PLYG01000176.1 GCA_003153335.1 Betaproteobacteria bacterium
CGACGAACTCGCGCTCCTTGACCGCGATGGTTGGCGCGCGGGCGATCCGGGCGAAAGGCGGGATCGAAGTCAGCGCGATGGCGATGATGATGTTGGTCATCGAGGGTCCCAGCATCGCCACCAGGATCAGGCCCAGGATCAGCGAAGGGAACGCCAGCAGCACGTCCATCGCCTGCATCGTGACGGTGTCGAGGCGGCCGCCGTGCCATCCGGCCAGCATGCCGATCGCCGTCCCGATGACCATCGCCGCGAACGTCGATACGATGCCGATGATCAGTGAAATGCGCGCGCCGTAGATCAGGCGCGAAAACGTGTCGCGGCCGAAACTGTCGGTTCCGAGCCAGTGTTCCAGCGTCGGCGCGCGCAGTTTCTCCAGGATGTTCTGATCGGTTGGATCGAATGGTGCGAGAAACGGCGCAAAGATTGCCGCGAAGATCACGATCAGAAAGACCGCCAGCCCGATCCACGAAGTCTTGTTGGTATTGAACGCCTTCAGCGTCGCCTTCGCGAAATAGGCGAACGCAGACGGCGCGGCGGTACGCAGTTCGGCGCTCATTTCAGCTTCACCCGCGGGTCGACGAATCCATAGGCGAGGTCGGTCAGCAAGTTCACCAGCACCACGATCAGCGTGTAGATCACCATCATCCCCTGCAGCATCGGATAGTCGCGCTGGTTGAGCGCGCCAATGAGCAGCTTGCCCAGGCCCGGGCGGCTGAAGACAATCTCGGTCAGCACCGAATTCCCGATCAGGATGCCGAGATAGAGGCCGACCACGGTAATGATCGGGATCAGCGCGTTGCGCAGCGCGTGACGCCAGATCACCACGTTCCACGGCACGCCCTTCGCGCGTGCCGTTCGCACGTAGTCTTCGGACAGCACCTCGAGCATTGCCGAACGCGTGACCCGGGTGACATACGCGGCCGAGATCAGCCCGAGGCTGACCGCGGGCAGCGTGATCGACTGGTACCAGGCCAGGGCGCTACCCGAGCGCGCGCTGATCACCGGGAACCACGGCAATGCGATGGCGAAGATGAGCAGCAGGATGATGGCCGACACAAACGGCGGGAACGACAACCCGAGCAGCGAGGAGATGCGCACCGCGTAGTCGACAAAACGATTGCGATGGATCGCCGCATAGACGCCGGCGGGAACGCCGAGCAGGATGCCGAGGAGCAGCGAGACAAGAGTCAACTCGATCGTCCACGGCAGCACGCGCAGCACTTCGCCGATGACGGGTTGGCCCGAAACCATCGAGACGCCCCAGTCTCCGCGCAATGCGCCCAGGAGGAATACCGTGTACTGCTGCGTGAGCGTGAGGTCGAGCCCGAGCCGGTGGCGCAGCGCCTCGATCGCTTCGCGGCTCGCCTGGTCGCCGAGTATGAGCTGGGCCGGATCGCCGGGAACGATCCGCACCAGCACGAAGACCAGCGTCAGCACCGCTAACAGCGTGACGCAAGCGAACGCCAGACGGCGGATCAGGAAAGTCGTCATTTAGCAGCAAATAGGGGACAGACCACGTTTTCCATACCCACAAATAGGCACAAATAGGGGACAGACCACGTTTTCGGATTGCCGCGTGCGCGAGGACGACGCAGGTATGGAAAACGTGGTCTGTCCCCTATTTGTGGTGCGCTCACTTGGTGAAGCGAGTCTTCTCCGTAACCGGCGGGGACAGATTGAGCGAGCCCTGCACCTCGTAGCCGAGATCGAGCGAGTCCTTCCATGCCCAGAGCTGAAGCTGCTCGTAGACCGGCACGCCGCAGACAGCCTTCGCGATCTTCTCCTGCGCGGTCTTCCAGAGCGCCAACTGTTTCACCGGATCGGTCGAGACGCGCGCGCCCCGGATTTCCTCATCCGCGACATTGCAGTGGCTGAAGTTGGTCACTGCGGTAGGCGTGTTGACGATCGAACGCGAATCGAAAAACTGGGTCAGATACACGTCCGCCACGGGGAAGCGTCCCGCCTGGTAATGCACCAGCGGCGACAGATCCTTGCGAATCTGCGCATGAAAGGTCGCGTGCTCGACGAGTTCGATATCGAGATTGATGCCGGCCTTCTTGAGCTGTGCCTGGACCGCCTCGATCAGGGTCTGCATACCGGTCAGCGTCGTATGGATCGTCTTGATCGTCACGCCGTTCGGATAGCCGGCTTCGGCCAGCAGCGCTTTGGCCTTGGCCACGTCGTACGGGAACAGCGGCGCCTTCTGGTCGGTGCCGAGATAGCCCGACGGGATGACCGAAACGGCTTCGCGCGAGGTGCCCGCGCCCTTGAACGCGACGATCGCCTTGCGGTCGATCGCATACGCGATAGCCTGGCGCACGCGGATGTCGTCGAGCGGCTTGACGGTGACGTTGAGATACAACTCCGAGAGTTCGCCCGGCTCCATCGCCACAACCTTGACCCCGGGCAGCTTCGACGTGCGGTCGACCCAGGTCTGGTCCTGCTTGCCGTAAATCATGTCGAGCTCACCCGACTGGAACGCGAGATCGCGGCTGGAATCGGCGGGGATGTAGCGATACGTAATGTCGTCGATCAGCGGCGCACCACGAAAGTACTGCTTGTTGGCAACCAGCTTGACGAATTGCTGCGGCTGATATTCCGCGAACATGAACGGCCCGGTGCCGATCGGTTTCTTCGAGAAATTCTCTCCCATCTCCTCCGCGGCTTTCTTGCAGACCATATTGCCGCCATTGACGTTGGCGACGTAGCCGAGGAATCCGGCAACCGGATTCTTCAGCGTGATCTTCAGCGTCGATTTGCCGATGGCTTCGACCTTGTCGACGGCATTGAAATCGTTGGAATATGACGACGTCGCCTTGTTGCTGGCCCGTTTGATCGAATACGCGGCATCGTCGGCCGTGAATTCGCCATAGCCATGGTGGCATTGCACGCCGGCGCGAATCTTGAATGTCCATTCGGTGCCCGCCGGGTTCGACGTCCAGCTCTCGGCCAGATCCGGCTCGATGAATTCCGGGCTGATCCTGCCGGGGCGCACGCGGACGAGGCCGTTGAACATCCAGGAGAGCAGGCCCTTGTCCGGCGTCGTCGACGCGATGTGCGGGTCGAGCTTGCCGGCGTCGGCCGAACCCATGCCGACGACCAGACTCTTCTTTTGCGCCAAAGCCGGGAACGCGAACATCAGCGCTGCGCATACGATGCCGAAAATGAGCTTTTTCATTGATTGGTTCCTCCGTAGGAAAGGCGATTGTAGACGGTAATGCGCAACAGCATGCAAGCGGGCTCTCTCAGACCTGCGCCAGGGCAATGCCGATGCCGCGATTGGCGCCGGAAATCGGGTCGACTCGTCCGGCCGGAGGGAGCATTTTTATCCGTGCAAAGTGAGTTTGGCCGGCGTCGTCACGCGTCGCGCGAAACGACCGAGCCTGAACGCCGAAAGATCATGCCTCGGAACGCGTCCGAGCGCGAGGATAGCGGCAGATCGGCGCCGAGCGACGATAGCAACGCCGGTGTATTGACGCCGGCAGCGACGATTACGCGGTCGGCGGGAATGAACCCTTCCGACGAATCGACGCCAGTCACGCGCTCGCCGCTGACCGCTATCGCGAGTGCGGCCACGCGTTCGTGCCTGGAAGAAAATAGGGGACAGACCACGTTTTCTCGCGTCTTGGTAAATTATTGAACGTGGTCTGTCCCCTATTTACGGCACAATTACCGGACCAACACTAGAAAGGGGAAAAGCATGGGGACGACATCGGGATCGCTTTCCCACGATCCGTACTGGTGGGACGCCGCGCCGCTCGAATCGCCGGCCGTCATCGCGCTACCGAAAGATTGCGATGTCGCGATCATTGGCGCCGGCTACACGGGATTGTCGGCGGCACTGACGCTGGCCCGGGCCGGGCGGTCCGTTGTCGTGCTCGAAGCGCTCGCGCCGGGCGAGGGCGCGTCGAGCCGGTCGGGAGGCATGATCGGTCATGGCCACCGGCTGTCGTACACCAAGCTTATCGAACGCTTCGGGCCGCAGAAGGCGATGGACCTGATTCGGGAGGGGATGTCGTCGCTGGAATTTGTGACAACGCTGATCGCGACCGAGGGGATCGACGCCGGCCTGCAGATGAGCGGGCGGGTGCGCGGCGCGTGGACGGAAGCGGATTACGCGACGATGGCGCGCGATGCCGGCGCCCTGCAGCGCGATCTCGGCATGGCCATCGACGTGTTGAGCAAGGCCGATGTGCGCCGCGAGATCGCAGCGGATTGCTATCAGGGCGGCCTGCTGTTTCGCGCGCACGGCGGTGTCCATCCCGCGCTGTTCCACCAGGGACTTCTGCAACGGGCGCGTGCCGCCGGGGTGCTGGTCGCGGGCCATACGCCGGTGACCGCGGTCAGGCGCGAAGCGAACAAGTTCATCGTCGAGACTGCGCGCGGAGCCATCGATGCCACCGCGGTCGTTGTCACCACCAACGGCTATACAGGCAGGTCAACGCCCGTATTCGCCCGCCGTCTCGTCGCGATACCGAGCTTCATGATCGCCACCGAACCACTAGGGCAGGACCGCGTGCGCAGCCTGATACCGAATGGCCGGATGATCGTCGAGACGCGAGAGAAGCACCTGTACTATCGCCCTTCGCCCGACGGCACGCGGATAGTTCTGGGGGGCCGCGCCGCGTTGCATCCGATTCCGCTCGACGAGGCCGCCGGCCGGCTGCTGAAGGAATTGCGCGCCATTTTCCCTACGCTCGGGGACACCGGCGTCAGCCACGTCTGGACCGGCAATGTCGCGATGACGCGCAGCGACCTGCCGGGAATCGGTCAGCGCGAAGGCCTCTGGTTCGCGCTCGGATGCAATGGTTCGGGTGTCGCGCTGATGCCTTATCTCGGGCACAAGGTGGCGCTGAAGTTGCTCGGACGCGAAGAGGGACGAACAGCGTTCGACGACATCCCGTTTACGGCGGTGCCGTTCTATACGGGCAATGCGTGGTTCAGGCCGTTGATGACTTGGGTGTTCAGGGCTCGGGACATGTTGCACGGGAATTGAAAACGGAGACCGTGAACGGCCTCGTCGAAGGAAGAATGAGAGAGCGGCGGACTTTTGGTCCGTGGGTCGAAAGGTCGGAGCTTTAATGGCCCACCACCGCCCGAAGCAGCGGACTCTTAATCCGTAGGTCGAAAGTTCGAATCTTTCACGGCTCACCACCGCCCCGAATCTATCCTGAACTGCCATTCATGGACAGTTGCGGCGCCCCCTCTGCTGCATCCTGCGAGACCCTGGACCGCCCGTTGGGGTGATCTTTGGGGTCGGTATTGTTGCTTATCGTTCGGGAGTGGCGAGTTGCGGGTCGGTATTGGGTCGGCTGAACTGTCCAGCGGGGGGATCCTTATATGCTCACGCGCGGGGTGGCTTTTGAGGGGTGGCCGCGGGGCGTTTGTGGTAGGCGCAATGCAAGTTCAGGCGGCGCCGCAAACTCAGTGGCGGGTGGCGCCTGGATCCTCATCGTGATCAAGAGTCTTAGGGCGAAACGGCAAGACTGTCGCGTCGCGTTCGCCCCGGTCATCGCGCGATTCCCATCGCCCCAACACCGGCACCTCTTCCGGACGCGGCGGCTCGAATTGCGAGCGCTCGAACTGCGTGGCCCGCTCGGCCAGTTCTTCCTCCAGTTCCCAACTGTACTTCTTTCGGGCCGGTAGCGGATCGCGACGACGCCACAAGACTGCTGCCAATACGCCTGCCACGGCGCCAGCGAGGTGGTATTCGAACGAGACGCCCTCCTCACGCGGAAAGATGGTCATCACCATGCCGCCATAAAGCAGGAACGCCACTAATGCGGTCGCGATCGAACGTGGCTCCCAGCGCAAGATGCCAAGCACAAACACAAAGAACATCAGGCCATGGGCCAGGCCACTGGCGCCAAGGTGACTGGAATGCCGGCCAATGAACCAGGTGCCCAAGCCCGACAGTATCCAGATCATCGGTATCGCCCGGCGCGAAGCCTTGGGGTAGGTATACAGTGACAGCGTGCCCAGGATCAGCAAGGGTGGCGAGTTGGCGAGCAAGTGCGAGTAGCTGCCGTGAATCAAGGGCGCTGTGACCACACCGATCAAACCTATCCATTGGCCTGGCAGTACGCCCAGACTACTCAAGGGCCGGCCCATGGCATCTTCGAGAATCTTGATCCACCATAAGCCAGCGGTGAAGATTACGCTGGCCAGCAGGGCGCGGCGAAACGCACGCACATCACGCCAGCGTGCGAACTTGTTCGGAATATCCGGACTTGCGCTCATTGGTCTAAGATGGGGATGGTCGGCATCGGCGCAAGCCACAGTCCGATCTGGCATCGCATGGTGAACGTGCCGCCAAACCAACAGCGAAGGAAAAGGTATGGCAGACGACAAGACGAAGCAAGTCCCGGCAGATGCCGCTCGCATCAACATGAGCGAAGACCATGAGATCCGCTATTGGACGGCGAAATTCGGGTGCACGAAAGCGCAACTTGTCTCCGCTGTCGGTTCCGTTGGCCCGGCTGCAACGAAGGTGGAGGCGTACCTGAAGCGAAAATAGCTGTGTGCCGGTGCCGGTGCGTCGGCGCATACAAGGTGGCCATCGTCGGGTCGGCAACAGTGGCGCGAGTGGGCCCGCTGGGAACCCGGAGAGGGGCGAGGTGCGGTGATAATTCAGCACGATGCGCGGGACGTCGCCAAACTGCCGGCGTTTCCAGCGGCAGCGAAGTAGTCCACCACCACCACTTTCCCTATCCAGGGCTCGGTATTCACGACGGCCGCCCGGACACCGCGCCGGTTCGCTTGCGCACGCTCGACCGACTCTGCCATGAATCGGCGTGCCGGTCTCGGCTTCCTCGTAGTACAGATTGACGGCGTCGTTGGTACAAATCGAGGGCATGGATGACTCCAAAGAAGTGCAGCCTCACAGGTTGCCAGACCTCTGCGAAAGGCGTGGAGACCGCTGGTGCGCACGCAGCAGATCAATCATCGGATTACTGCCGTTGATCGCATCGAGCCGGGAGATGACCTGTTCGCAGGCGGCGTCCGGTGGCGGAGCCTCCAGGCAGGCGGCGATCGTGACGGCCAGGACGTAACCATGAAATGTGATGTCCGTGCGCTGCAGCCGCCCAGCGAGCAGCGGTGGGCCCTGCCGCCGGATGCTTTCGAGGTCGCGCTTGCCGACCAGTGACAGGAAATCGACCTTGTCGCGCACGTCTGCTGGGGCACGGCGTAGTGCGCCGGCAACCGATTCGGAGCGCAAGTACGACTCCAGCGCCGGCGAAGCGCCGTTGGGCGTCATCGGGTGGGAAATGAACAGCAACGCTGCAAACCAATGGTTCCAGCTGGCCGGGGCGTCCCCCGCCGGTGGCGTGGCCAGCACTTGCAGGCTTTGCTTGTCGTCGGTCGATAACGAAGCGTTCGCAGGAGCTTTCGCTCCATCGACCAGCGCGGACGCCAGCATGTTGGCGCGGCGAAGGCCATCGAACCTGGGGTTCCTGCGGGCGATAATGTCCGAGGTCGGCGCCGCAGGCGGTGCCTCGAAACCGGACAGAAACTCGAGCACCGGCAATGGGCTGCGTGCAAGCTGGACCAGCCCCGAATCGTCGCTGTTCTCGTAACGAGCGCGCGCAGCGCCGAACTCGAGCATGGGAGAGTAATCGGAATTCACAGGGCCGTGCTCCAGCAGCGGGCCGTAGCCGCGCCGGGAGGCGATCCGGAACAGCTGCAATTGCGCGGGCGTGCGGATGTCCAGATACGCCAGCTCTGCCCGCATCGCCGGCCAGTCGAACAGCGCGCCGGAGGGCCGCGGCATGGTCCCGGCCGCGGTTGCGACCAGAAACGCGTCCGAGTCATCGGACGCGTAGAACATGTAGTCGGAGAATACGGAACCGACTCCGCCTACGATGGCGCTGACCAGCGCGCGGTTGGTTTCGTACAGATGGAACCACTGCACGAAGACCCCGCCGGGCGCGAGGGCCCGCCGGGCCTGGGCGTAGAACTCCGGCGTGAACAGCGACGCCACCCCGCTGACCCACGGATTGGAGGGCTCGGAGATGATGATGTCGTACTGCCCCGGCGAACGGGCGAAGAATGCACGCGCATCCTCCACATGGAATTGGCTGCGCGGGTCGTCGTAGGCGCGCGCGACCCGCGGCAGGAACGCCCGCGCAGCCTTGATCATTTCCGGCTCGATCTCGATCACATCAACATGCTCGATCGCGGGCGATCCCAGCAGTACATGGGTTGTGAGCCCGGACCCATGGCCGATGATCGCGGCCCGGCGGGCCTGCGGCACGTAGATGAGCGGTACCGCGGCAGCCAACGCCATCGTGTATTCATCCGTGCCCGGCAGATCGTCGAGATTGCCGTGCGCGCGCCGCATCCTGATCGCCGCATCGGGCTTGCCGTTGGTGGCAATGCTGGTGCTACCGTTGTTCTGCTGCACCACGCTCACGGTCGCGGTGCGGCCATCGGCGTAGTAGATGACCTTCGAGGAGTCCGAGATATGCGCATCGCCACTGCGAAAGACACCGGAGACCAGGCGGGCAGGGTCCAGCCGGAACAGCAGCAGCATGACCAGCACGGCAGCGATCGCCGTCCCGGATAGTCCGAGGGCGACGCGCGGGGCGGGAAGGCTGCGGGTTCGAAACAGGTACGCCAGCAGTGCAATACCGAGCGTCATGTCGATTGCCGCGCCCAGGACGATCATGTTCTTGAGCCCGATCAGCGGCATCAGTACCAGCCCGCCAAGCGCGATGCCGGTAATGCCGCCCAGGGTGTTCCACCCGTATACCGCGCCGATCTCGCTTTCACCGCGGCCACGCTGGTACAGCACGTGGGTCAACAACGGCAGGGTCATCCCGGCGAAGAACGATGCCGGCACCATGATGACTGCCGATATCAGGAAGCCAACCACGTTGTAGCCGGCGTACCCATGCGCGAACTGGTGCAGCCGCGGAATCGCCGCTGCCATCGCATCGAACGCGAAATTGGCCACGGGCAACGTGGCGATGGCGGCGAGGCCCATCAGAATCTGCACGGTGCCAAGCACCCGCAACGGCGACTGGTAGCGCTCGATGCCGCGCCTGATCCACAGCCCGCCCAGGGCGAGGCCGAGGATGAACGCGGCCAGCATGGTCTCGAACGCATGGGTCGACGCGCCCTGCACAAGCGCAAGCAGGCGCAGCCAGGCGATCTCGTACAGGAACGATGCCACTGCGGTGAGAAACGCAAAGACGAGCAGCCAGCGGCCGATGCCGGGCATGCGCTCGCGCGTTTGTACCGCAGCCACGCCGGGCGCGCTACGCCGCGACAACCCCCGCGCCACTATCGCCACGATCGCGACAACAAGGTTGCCCGCGCCGGCTGCCATCATTGTCGCCGGCAGACCATACGTCTCGATCAACCAGAAACCGGCGAGCAGCACGCCGATGACCGCGCCTGCGCTGTTGGTGAAGTACAGCATTGCAAACACCCGTCCCGGCTTCGGCGTTCCCAGGCGCAGTATCGCGGCGCTCATCAGCGGGAAAGTCATCCCGAGCAGCACCGACTGGGGAAGGATCATGGCCGCTGCCAGCAGCCACTGCACGATGATGCCCGTTGTCGATCCCTGCATGGCGGGCTGCACGACACCGAATGCGTACGCCGTTACAGCGACGAACAGCGGATGGAAAATCAGGGCGCAAAACCCAAGCGCCGCTTCGATCGTCGCGTAGTCGCGAAGGGCATCGACCCGGCCACGGCTCAATCTGCCGGCGAGCAGGGCGCCTGCGCCCATGCCGCCCATGAACAGCGCCAGCACCAGCACTTGCGCATAAGCCGCGTGCCCGAGAAAGAGTTGCAGGTAGCGCGTCCACGTGGCTTCGTAGACGAGCCCCACCAGTCCCGACAGGGTGAAGGCAAGGTAGAGCAGGATTTCGCGGTGTCTGTCTTGTGGCTGCATTGCGGAAAGGCGCAGATCTTGCCCGGCCGGGAAATTCGTCCCGCACTCGAATGCTGGACGGCGCGCTGATGGCACGCTCCGGGGTGAGCCATCGTACGTGCCGGGACCGCGGCTGGCAAGTGTGCGGGCGATCGGTCCGAGCGGCTCGACGACGAATACGACAAGGTCTACCTGGCGGCGAAGGACGAGCTGGATCCGGTGAAGCGCGCGGCGCTATTCGTCCGGATGAACGATCTGGTGATCGAGAATCACGTGGCGATTCCGCTGGTGAGCACGCCGGAATCGGGCGCGGCGTCGAACAAATTGAAGATGACGCTGAGCGGGTGGGAGAGCCACCTTTCGCTGTTGAAGGACTGGTATCGCGAGGGGTGAGGCTGCGCGCTCGATTTGCAGCCAGGGATAGCCTATGGACTTAGGACTCTTGATCCGTAGGTCGAAAGTTCGAATCCTTCACGAATCACGGATCAGGCCAACACGCAAGGGCAAGTCAAGCGTACTTGAATTCGATCTTGTGAACCTTTTTCAGGTCCACCGTCTGTTTGGCTTGCCATAGGTCGTAGTTATGCTGCATCGCCAGCCAACTCTCGGGAGAGCGGCCCAAGGCCTTTGATAGACGCAGCGCCATTTCCGGGCTTACGCCGCTGGCTTCGTTCAACACGCGGTTGAGCGTGGATGCAGCAACGTCCAATTGCAGGGCCAGTTCCCGGCCACTCATTTCATTGGGTGTGAGGTAAACCTCCTGGATAAACGCCCCAGGGTGCGGTGGATTGTGCATGGCCATCAGTGATAGTCCTCGTAGTCCAGAATAAAAGCGTTACCGTTTTCAAACTCGAACGTCACGCGCCGATTGCCATTCACCCAGGTAGACCAGCGACCCTTGTCGCCGCCCTTGAGCGGATGGAGCCGAAAGCCGGGAACATCCATGTCTTCGATCGTAACTGCGGTGTCCAGAGCAGCCAATTGCATTTTCAGGCACTTAGCGTGAGCCGGCTGGATGCCCGCCACACTGCCAGACTCAAAATACTTTCGCAGTCCTTTGTGCCGAAACGATGCAATCATCAAGACATGATAGCTTGTTGCGCACCGCGCAACAAGCACCTGTGCTTGGCGAATTCACGGAAAATAGGGGACAGACCACGTTTTCTTCCGTCTTGGTAAATCATTAAACGAGAAAATAGGGGACAGACCACGTTTTCTTGCGTCTTGGTAAATCATTAAACGGGGTCTGTCCCCTATTTAAGAGCATTCAACTTTGGCAGATATCAATCCGGAAAACTTCGTCAAGCCCTGTGCGGCGAGCGTTTGGGCGCATTCGCGAGTGGTCTTGGGCGGATTTCGAAGGTTTTCCCGCATGCGCAGGAATGCCGCGATAACCTCCTCCGGCGAATCCACCAGCAAACGGCACAAAAAAGCATCGGGAGTCTCGGCCGCTAAGCCCACTTCCGCCAATTCATTGCGATCAAAATCATTGAGGTTCCAAGTGATGATCGTGACGATATCGCAACCGGAACGCTTGCGGGCCGCAACAGCAGCGGCGGCAACATGACGATCCTTGGCGTCGGTTTTCGAAAATAGGCTTTCATGCTGGTGATACCGGCCGATCAAGGCATTGTCAGTTGCCTGATCCATCAGCTTGCGCACGCGCTTCAGAACGCCGCGAGCGACGCCGTAATCACGCTCGACATTACGCATCCACTCATCGTGGATTTCGTTCGTCCAATGAGCGCGAATGGCGCCACCGGCCGCCAGCCACATGAACAGGTCACGCTGCGCAGCCGGATAAAGGACGCACGCATCGAGCACTACAACCGGTGTCATGGTCCATAGCCGAGCCGATGGCGTTGGGAGAGGGCGGCGAGTTGCTTCAGAGCCGATTCGCGCTGCGCGTTTCTCGTACGTTTGTACTTGAGCACGGCAGTTCGAGCAATGCGGCGATGGCTGCCCACTTTGGGCAACTGCGGGATTTGTCCCATATCGAGCAACTTGACCAGATGGGGGCGCGAAACGTTGAGGATGTCAGCCGCCTCCTGGGTAGTCATGGCCTCGTCGTCCTCAATGACACGGACTTGTTTGCCGGCGAGGAGCAATTCCGTTGTTCGTTCGATAACGCCAGTCAATGAATCAACCATGTCAGTCAGTTCTTCGGGAGAAGTCGTTCCCATCTTCGAATTGGTGACAACGGCAAGTACAGCGCGCGCGGACTTCTCGTATGCTCCGCGCACCGCGGGAGAACGATTGATTTGTGGCTTTGTGATAGCAGTTGAGCGCACGACTAACCTCCTTCACTTAAGGGCTTTTTCGATTGTACACGAATATTCGAAACGCTTGGGCCGTGGATCCCGCGCATGGCCTTGCTGCCGGACTTGGTCAAAGCGGCGGCTGCCCATGTGCAGTTCGAAACCATCCACCCGTTTCTCGACGGCAACGGCCGGGTGGGCCGGCTGCTCGCCACGTTCCGCGACGACGAGCGGCGGATCGGCACGTTGGGGCGCAACCCCAGTAGCCTGCTCAAGGTCTATGGCGTATTGCGGAGGCGCCCGGTGGCCGCCATCAACGATATCGCCGCGCGTGCCGCCGTGTCGTTCCCGACCGCCGCCCGGGCCGTCGAGACGCTGGTTGAAGCCGGCATCGCCCGCGAGCTGACCGGAGGAAGACGCAACCGGGTGTTTGCCTACGACCGCTATCTCGCCATCCTCAACGAAGGCACCGAGCCGCTGTGAATGCACTGCGATTCAAGGCCCGCAAGTTCCGGCCCGGCGACGGTGCGCAGCTCGGCATCACCATGACGGCGGTAGACCGGCTGCTCCGCCACCCCGACGACAAACCGACTCTGGGCCTGCTGCTGGTGCGCGAGAAGAACCGCGTGCTGGTTAGTTCATCGTCGAGACGCGCGAGAAGCACCTGTACTATCGCCCTTCACCCGACGGCACGCGGATAGTGCTGGGGGGCCGCGCCGCGTTGCATCCGATTCCGCTCGACGAGGCCGCCGGCCGGCTGATGAAGGAATTGCGCGCCATTTTCCCGACGCTCGCGGCCACCGGCGTCAGCCACGTCTGGACCGGCAATGTCACGATGACGCGCAGCGACTTGCCGGGAATCGGTCAGCGCGAAGGCCTCTGGTTCGCGCTCGGATGCAATGGTTCGGGTGTCGCGCTGATGCCTTATCTCGGACACAAGGTGGCGTTGAAGGTGCTCGGACGCGAAGAGGGACGAAC
>PLYG01000076.1 GCA_003153335.1 Betaproteobacteria bacterium
CGGAGCAGCAAATCGTGACTCGCGTGCGCGCCATTAGTCCGCTGGGCAAGGACACCATGCTGCTGCATTTGCAGACGCCCCGCACCAATCGGCTGCGATTCCTCGCCGGGCAGACGGCAACTCTAAGCGCAACTTGTGCAGGAGACGAAGTCCAGGCGACCTACCCAATTGCCAGTTGTCCTTGCGATGACCGCAATTTGCATTTCTACATCGCACGCGAATCCGACGACCCCTTTGCACAGCAGCTATTCGCGAATGCCCTGAAGACCGGTGACGCCGTGACGGCGTGGGGGCCGCAGGGAGATTTTGTGCTCGCGGAAAATCAGCGACCGCTGGTTTTCGGTGCGTGCGACACGGGCTTTGCATCAGTGAAGGGGCTGGTGGAGCACGCCATGGCAATGGATGGAGCAGAGTCGATCTCGCTGTATTGGCTCGCCACTCGTGCCGACGGGCATTTTCTGGCCAACCAGTGCCGCGCATGGACCGATGCCCTCGATAATTTCGATCATGCACTGTTTACCGATACCGACATGAATGCAGGTGCGCGCTCTGTTGTGCAAGGAATGCGAGCTGATCTGTTCGTCGCTGATTGCGATTTTTACCTCGCAGGTCCTGAAATGTTTGTCGACACGGCGGCGGCGGAGCTTAGATCCGCGGGTGTTCCGGAACGGCAGATTTTTACAATGTTCCTCTGATGGTGGCCAAGTCGCCGCGGAAGTGGGCGATAGACCGCAGCGCGTGTTCGACGCCTTGTGACCGAACGTCGTGGTGGCCCGCCGTTCGATTGTTGATGATTAGCGGTACATAAAAGATCCGGAGTTGATATTGGCCTATTACATCTACAGGGTTTTCCCCTTTGCGCGCCTTGAGAAGGTGACGCAGTTTGATGCTTTCAAAGACGCTTCGGCTGAAGCCAAAAGGCTGCGGGCAGCGGCAGACCGGCCGGCGGATTGCAAGCTAAAAGTAATTTTTGCGGAGAACGAGTGGCAGGCCGAGGATCTGCTCTCGCAAGTACGCGAGGCAGAGACGGGCGTCATAGGCGATGAGTGACGCTTTCACTGTCCCGGGCTTGAGAGGTTCATCATGGACGACGCAGTGCTTCCCGGGAACAGGCATGACGCTTGACTTTGGCCGCCTTGTCGCGGCGGTGCAGACCAACTGCAATATCTCCGACGCGCGGCACGCGCGCGACCTGACGTTGTGTACCTACCTGCTCGAAATGCGGGAATTTTACCGCTGGGAATGTGGCAAGCCCTATTCAGAGAAGCTGGCGCGAGCGGAAGTCGGCAAGTGGATAGCCCGTCGTGAAGCGCTATGGGAAACACTCGAGGATGCAGAGTTTGTGGCTCTGCCGGTGAAGGAAAGGGAATTCGAGGCTTTCGCCGCGGCGGCGGTCAATGATTTGCTTGCATCGTATGGACTGGTTTACGGCGCCGGCATTGGCCGCTTCGGCAAACCCCAGTTTTTCCTCGGCCGGCTGGGACGCAACGAATATCGCGACGAAGCGCGCATTTTAGTCACCGAACGCGAATACGCGCGTGATCTTTCCCCACCACCGGCGGCACTGCTCGGCAACACTATCTTCCTTCGACAGGAATCCTTCAAGCGCTGGCTGTGGGAAAAAATCGAGACTTGGGGCGTAAGGAAGCCCGGTGGGGCATTGAAGGAAACGCTTGATGCCTATCGCTTTGATGCTGATCCGTGTTTGGCGGTGGAGCATATGGCTGATGCGGAGAGCGAGACGCTGATCCTGCACGAGCTGGGCGAACTTGAGGCGGGGAAAATGCTTGGCGTCGAATGGGAAGAGATGCGTGCCGGATTCACCGGCCGCCGCGCCGAGCTTTTTGTTCGCGCCGTGCGCGATAACCTCGCCGACTGTCTTGTCACCCTTCCCGCGCTCATCGAACGTAACGCGGTTGCATCAATCCATTTCTGGTTTTCCAATTTCGATGGCATGCGTCGCGAGCTGTTCCCACGCATGGCTAGCGCCTATGCCGCCTGGCGCGATGGCGATGACGGATGCGCCCTGCGTGCTGCGTTTCTCCCCGGGCGCGAGCATTGGGGCGAAAGTTGTCATCGTTTGCTGGTATTGCATCGAAGTGGCGGGGACTCCGAGGCGGCCATCGGAAGCCTTATTGACTTGCCAGACGCCCGCCTTTGAGCTTAGCGCAGTCGCCATGTTCGATGGCGGAGCGAGAAAGCGACACAAGCAAAAGCCGGTCAGTATCCCGCCAGGCCACATAGGGGCTGGTGGAATCAGTTTCCCGCCGGGCAACTCGCGCTGTCGCTCGGGACCTCGCCTACCAGCAACAAGAATTGCTCGAAAGGGCCCATTACGCTCATGGCTTCCATCATGGGGCCCGAGAAATGCAGGCGGCCAAACATCATGGCCTTCATGGGACCATATTCACCCTTTCCCATTTCGAGCCAGCGGTCGGATTTCGCGTGCATGAGGTAATCCACGTCATAATCCGGCGTGTTTTGCGGCTTGCCGCCGTAGGTGCACATCGCCTGGCCGTCCTTGCTTTCGATTTTCATTTCCACCGGCGCGCCTTCGCCGCAGTCGGTACGATACATGTGCACGATCTTGTAGCCGCGCTTCTTGTCGTTCTTGACCCATTTCTCGGCGAGTTCACTGGTGAGAATCGGATTCTTGTTCCAGGCTTCGCAAGCCTGCGCCATCCAATCCGGCGTCATCAAGACCGGAGCCCCACTGGACACGGAGGCGCAGAACGTCAAGGCAGCCGTCAGAAAAAATCTGTTCATAAATCTTCTCCATCTTATGGAAAGTGTCAAAGCATGGTGACGAGGCATGCGGTCCCCATCGTCCCTGAAATGATGCGAGCCACTGCGCCGCAGCGTCTGCGGGTTCAAGCGCGCGTCAATCTGAAACGATGGTTACCGGCAAAACAGGAGGGGCTGAAGCGGCTCAGCCCTCGAAGTTGTGCTGATGCATGGTTGACTGCGTTGGGTGTCTATCAGAGCTTCATGCCCCAGGCAATGCCAAAAGAGTTTTCGTACATTTGAATTGTTTCCGTACCGCCGGCGTTCGGCACCGGGATAAGTGCGTTGAACAACGATGATCCGGTGACGGATTGCTTGGCTGCATGCATGTACGCCATCGTGATTTCAGAGTTCTTGGCAAGCGCGTAGGTGAGGCCCAGAGTGTAATGGTCCTGGACGACGCCCGGGGCGAGGATGTTGAACGTTACATCCCTGGCCATGATCGGATTATCGCTCTTGCCATAGCCTGCACGGACTGTCAGGGCGCTATTGACGGCATATTCCACGCCGAACTTCCAGACATTGACATTCTGCCAGCCGAAGCCCGGGCCGTTGCTTGCGCCCAGCGGGGCCTGGTTAGTGCTGGGATTGCCGACCGAGTTGACGTCATTATAGTTAATGCGCTTGTAATCCAGTCCGAAAGAAAGCGCGGGAGTCGCCCGAATCATCATACCGATGTTGTAGTTTTCCGGCATGTCAAAGCCGCCGTCCTCGGCGAACAGCCCTTTGTACTTGTCGAACTTGCCCATCTTCATCTTGGTGGCATAGGCGGCACCGATACTGATCGAATCCGACAGCCGGCCCAGGTAGCCGAGCCGCACGCCGTAGCCGGTCGAGCTATCGTAGTCGTTGTTGCTCACGTTCGACGGACTGCCGCTGAACTGGGTGAACAGCTGCACGCCTTCAATCTTGAAGCGCTGATAACCGAACAATGGCGCAATGCCGATTGCGTGGTTTGGAGCAAACTTGTACGCGAGAGTGGGCGCGACGATAAGTTGCGTAAGATCGACCCCCAGTTTGCCCTCACCACAAAGTGCATTACCCGCCACAANNCGGTATTCATGCCGCCGTTGCCGTACACGGAGATTCCCAAGGACATATTGGAACTGAGCATCTTGTTGTAACCAAACTCCGGGATGAGGAAGTTCTCTCGGCCGCTTTCCACCTTCCCGTTCAGCGGAGGAATCGAGGCGTCACTGCGCTCGACGCTGCGCACCGGGCTGAACCAGTCGACCCCCACATCAAGCCGGTCACCGACAAAGACCCCCTGGGCGGGGTTGTTGGCGCCACCAAATGCGTCATCGGTGCGCGCGGTGCTGACGCCGGCCATGCCCTTGGCTTTCATTCCGTAGCCGTGGGAGAAATAGCCGTCAGTTGCCAGTACCGTTGCCGGTGCGATTGCTGTTGAAATCAGCGTTGCCAGCAATGTTCTCTTGAAATTCATGAGTTCCCCTCCGTTTGTATCGTGAAAGAAGTTGTGTCGGTTAAATAAACAGGCTGACGTCTGCTTGCTGCGCCATCGGCAAAAACGTAGTCGCACCGCAATATTCCTTGACCTCGGGAATGAAATCCGCTTGGCTGAAGCCGAACAGGTCNNCTGGCAGCCGATCAAATTGACCCCCGATTCGACGCAGATTGAGCGTAATTCAGCAATCTCGGCAACGCCCTTGTTCTTGATGGTCTGTTTCATCAGTGCGGTGGCGAGGGTCTCGAAGCCGGGAATGATCGATTGCACGGCGTTGGGTATGTTCCAGTTGATATGCTTGAACCAATCCGGGCCGAAGGGCATTTTCATGGGCATGCCGGGGTTGCCCAAGGGACTTATCTTGAGATCGCTGATGTCCTTCTTGAGCAGGTTGAGGCCGTAGAAAGTGAAAAATACGGAAACATCCCAGTCCAACGCTGCCGCGGTCGAGGCGAGAATGAAAGGCGGATAGGCCCAGTCGAGGGTTCCCTTGGTGGCGATGATGGTCATCGAAGGTGTTTTTTTTGCCGTCAACTTGGCCAGTCTTTCGTCCATCATTTGCGGCAACAACTCATCGATCCGCTGCTTGATCAACTGGTCCAGTGCCGCGATGTCCGGTGTAGCGCCCATGGTCTAGCTCCTCTTTTTGGCTGCTGTCGCAGAGATCAAAATGCGCGGCGCATGGGTCGTGGCCACAGTGTCACGGGTCGCGATGTCCGCTATATTCTTGTCTTGCATGTTCTTCCCGGCAAATTCCAACGCCGTCGTGCCGGCATCGATATTTCCGGCTGAACTAGCCTTTTTTGATGAAGAAAATGAAATCCTTGTTTTGCACTTCCGATGACATCAGAGGGTTTCGTGTTTGTTCGGTGAACGCCTGCATGTCGGCCGCCGAGCCGGGATCGGTCGCAATAACCCTCAGGATTTGCCCCTGAGTCATATCATTCAGTAACTTTTTGGTCTTTATGATTGGTAGCGGGCAACCGAGCCCGCGAGCATCCAGTTCCTTATCAAAATTCATTTACTGCCTCCGTTAATGTGCAACCCATCGCTATAGGCGAAATCCGAACGCAAGCCAAGTGTTCCAAAAATACGTGCTGCGCTTTTACAACGTCAACCCGGCTTCAAAATTGCCGTTGGGGGATACCTCAATATGCAATCTTTCCCTGCGAGAATCCGGCCCGCCATCCTGGAGGGCGACAACTACCCGCTCGCAGCAATGCCTGCGAGAACTTTTGCTATTAGGCGGAATTCGCAGATCCATCGTCTATAACCGCTGCGGGTAATAACCATCTAACCCATATGGGTAATGTTCATACTCCCTTTAGGGCTTGTTTGCCGTTGCAGGTGCGGCTACGCTTCCCGGAAATGCGGGCGAGGCCCGGTCGTTCCCCGCTGTTTTTGATCAACTGGCCGCTGTGTCCTGACCATCGATTGCCATCCTGGAACCATGCCAAGAAGGAGAGCTGAATGTCAACAGAATTGCTCGAAGCGGTGACCAGAGGCGATGTCGCCGGCGCCCGGCAATTGCTGGCTGGGGGCGCTGACTGCAATTCTTGCGACAGTGATGGTCTCACAGTGCTGATGTTGGCTGCCTACGCCGGCAATTTACCCATGGTCATGGCGCTGATCGAAGGCGGCGCCGATGTGAAGGCCGCCGATGAACGGGGTTGGACGCCGCTGATGAAGGCGGCGCATAACGCGGAGACGGATCGGGGGTTTCCCGCCGTGGCGCAAGTCCTTATCGACGCGGGAGCGAATGTGGAGGCCGCCATCAGCTACGGAATTCGCCCCTTGATGCTGGCGGCAGGTTACGGTGAGACAGCGGTGGTCGAAACGTTGTTGAAGGCGGGCGCCGACGTTATGGCGCGCAACGATGGCGGCCTCACCGCACTCATGATGGTCAAGCAAAAGCACTACGTGGATGTGATCAATATGCTGCACGAAGCGGAGCGGGATGCTGGAGTAGGCGAGGGCAGTTGTTCCGCCAAGAATGAGCCGGGGTCCCACGTAGTAACCTTCCTGAAACCTACACGCAAGTCCTGATGCCGGGCTTTCCTGACGCCGCGGACGGGTGCGGGACGGACTCTTTCTCCGCCAATCAAGAGCGCCGCCTTGATCGGCGCTTTTGATTCGATGGGACCGGAAGGACTCTTCGTATCCAGATCGGTTTTCAGGGCATCTCCCATTGCCGGGATTTTTCGGAACGGAAGATCGCGTCGATGACTCGCATGTTCAGCACCGATGATTCCAGGGATAGCGGGAGCTCGCTGTCCTCGCGGATCGCTCTTGAAAACACGTCGCCCTGAATCGCGTACTGGTTGCACGGCGGGATTTCGATGACCTCGATGCCGCTTCCTAGCACGTCCCGTCCATCGTCGACAACGATTCGGCATGGCCGGTCGGGCGGTGCGTTGACCGGAATCTCGACCTCGATACGTCCAAGCGTCGCGAAAAACTGCATGCGCTGATAACGCGCGATTTGCGTGGAGCACATGAAGCTCGCCTGCCCGTTCGGAAACTCAAGTATGCAGCTGGCCACGCGATCCGTGCGCAGGTCCGGATCGCGCTGTACCAGGCTGATGACACGGCTGGGCTCGGTGCCGAAAATGTAGCGTGGCATGGTAATCAGATAGCAGCCGACATCCATGATGCCGCCGCCGCCGATATCGGCGCGGTTGCGCACATTGTTCGGTTCGAGGTTGTAGTACGAAACAAAGCCCTGCATGGCGCACAATTCGCCGATGCGGCCGCTTTGCACCAGCTCGCGCACCTTCAGCCATTGCGGATGCATCCGCGTCGCGAATGCTTCCATCACCTTCTTGCTGGTGGCATCGCGTACGGCAAGCAGACGCCTTACGTCCTCCGCGTTCATTCCCAGCGGCTTTTCGCACAGCACGTGTTTGCCCGCCTGCATGGCCTTGATGGTCCATTCGACATGCAGGTGATTGGGGAGCGGATTGTAGATGGCTTCTATCGATGGATCCGCAAGCATCGCCTCATAGGAGCCGTATGCTTTGGGAATCCCGGCTCGCTGCGCGGCTTTCTGCGCTGATTCAAGCGAGCGCGAACAGATGGCGTCGATACTGCATAGCGCACTCTGCTGCATCGCGGGGATGACCCGCGTCATGCCGATATTCGCCGTGCTCAGTACTCCCCACGCCACCTTTTTCATCGCCCCCCCTGTTTATGTCCGCCCAATTCAGCAACCTCGGCCCCCGCGACACTTGTCGTTATTGCATTTTTATTTCGCCGTCGAAGTTGACCTTCAGATTCACGCCCGCGACTTCCAGCGTGACCGTTGCCGGAAACGTTTCGGTTCCGGTGATGGCGCCGGCGGCAATGGCTTTGGCCACTGCGTGCTCGATCTCGCGCTGCGAGCTGACGCCAACCATTTTCAGGAATTTGCGCATGCTCAGGTTGAATGTTTCTTCATTCATTCCAGTCTCCGTTGATGAAGTGAAGGCAATATTTTGCCACCAATCGGCCGCGTCCATTCGCGCCGCACGCCCGGCATGCGGGCCGTCAATTCCCGGGTCATGAAAAACTCGTTCGGGGGCAGCGATTCTGCTCGCTGAATCTCAACGCTCGAATCGCCCATCCATACTGAGATTGCCCGGGATTACAAGCCGGCCGTCCTCGGTGCGGAGGCCTCGTTGCGCCGCATGATTGGCGAAAACCCAGTATTATAAGAAGGGGAAATTCCCGACGCGGACCAAGTTTGGGACCGCGGTCTTCAGGTTCGTGATGTTCGAGCGAGTCTTTGGGCGGCGTCCGGGTGTCGAATAACATCCGGGTTCCGGCATATCCAGCATTCATTTTCTCGGAATCGCATGAAACACGGATTTTACAATGCCATGATGGGGCTGTTCGCGCTGATCGCCTTGCTGTCGGTCTCCGCCGCGGCGTTGGCCGATTCCGGCGAGCGGTATCGTGTCTTCTATCGCGACCGCTGGGTCGATTACTTCGAGCAGGATGAGCTGGCGATTGCCGAAGGCGATATCGTCCTGGGCAGAGCGGCGGACATCGCGCATCTGCGCGATTCGAAGGGTACTCTAAAGGCTCTCGTCATCGATCAGGCGGATTTGCTGTGGCCCATCGGTCCGTCCGGTGCGCACGAAGTGCCGTACATCTTCGAAGCCGGATCGCAGGCGAATGTCGAGACGGCAGTCGCGCAGTTCAATGCAGCGTTCACGGGCATCATCCAGTGGGTGCCCCGCACCACGCAAACCGACTATGTAACGTTTAACCTGGTCGATCCGGCCGGCACTTGCTTTTCCTCGGTCGGTCGCGTAGGCGGCAAGCAGCAGATCGGTGGCTCTCCAGCGTGCGGTGTAGGCTCGCTAATGCATGAAATGGGCCACGCGATGGGGTTCTGGCATACGCAGTCGGACGCCGCGCAGGGCAGTTTTTTGCGCATTCTCTACGACACCATGGATCCGCGGTGGCGGTCCCAGTCCACACCCCATGTCGACGCGCGGACTATCGACGGCTACGATTACGGTTCGATCATGCACTATAGCCCGTTTATAGAGTCGACGGCGCCGGACGCATTGACGGCATTCACAATCCCGGCCGGCATCGACACGGGCCAGCGCGTCAGCTATTCCGCGGCCGACACCGACGCGGTCAAGCGGCTCTACGGCGAGGCGCCACGCGCTGTTACCGTGACCAGCAATCCACCCGGACTGCAGGTCAGCATCGATGGCGTAGCGCGCACTACGCCCGTGACGCTGAACTGGCGAATCGGTTCGTTGCACCAGCTCGACGTACCTCCCGGACTGCAAACCAGCGGCGCCTTCCGGTTTGGGTTCGGACGCTGGGGCCATGATGCCAGCGCGACACCGCTGGCTGCGCAAGAATGGATTGTCGATCCGGGTCAGGGCTTCCTGAGCCAGCCGTTTGCCGCCCCGCGCAGCACCGTGCTGGTCGCCAACTTCGTGCGCCTCGTGCAAATCCAGCCTGTCCTGGCTGGCGGATCGTTCGGACAGTTTAATACCGCTGCCGAGACACCGGCCTGGCCGGGGACGTCGGATCTCTATCCGCAGCTAACCAAATTCGAGTTTTTCGCCCAGCCCAATGCGGGCTACCTGAATACCTGGTTCACGACCAACTACGTGTCCGTGACCGGCGGCACGGGCGGCGTGGCCAGCGCCAGCCGTCGCATTCTCGACGTGACGCCGCAGCAGCTCGGGGCATCGTTCTTTGCCGGTCCGGCGATTGTCGTGCAAACAGCCGGTACCGGTGTCGATGGCAGCATGGATGCCAACATAACCGCGCCGGGCGCCAACACCCAGCCGGTCTCCACCCTCATTCCAAATGTATTGCGCTCCACTGCAGCCGGCAGCTACACGATAGCAGCGGACGCCGTACAGAATCGCTCCGACAGTGTGCGCTTTGTACTGCAATCGATCGATGGCCTGGATAACAGCGTCGCGGGGCTGATTACCATGCCTGATCCTGGCCAAGCAACCAAGGTGGTCACACTGATTTTCCAGAAGCAGTTCCAACCGGTTGTGCAACGCAACCCCGCTTGTGGCGGTACCGTGACCTTGTCGCCGACAGCGACCTCCTGGTTGCCGATTGGCACAACGCTCACTGCTACGGCAACGCCGGCCGACGGTGCGTCTTTTGCCGGCTGGGGCGGGACCCTGTCGGGCACCGCGACCGTCAGCACCATGACCGTGGATCGCGTTCCGGAAATCACGGCAAACTTCAATTCGATTTCCGAGCCATTTTCACTCTCCAGTGTGTCTCCGGTGACTTACACTCCGGGACAGGGCCCGGTCACGTTTGAATTCAAAGGCACCGGATTCGGCGCGAACACCTTCCTGGAGCTGGAAAAAGGAAGCCATAAAGCCGGCGAGGTGACCGATTCCCACACCTTTCGTGTAACGCTGACAGACGCCGATTTTCCGCACCAGGGCAAGACTGCGCTCGATCTCGGCTCCAGTGTCGCCTCCGGATGCTTCGTGTTTTCGGACTCGATCGCGATCGAGGTGTTTCCCAAGGTCACACCGCAACAGATCACTGTGTACGAGTTCTACAATCCGGCCCTGGATCGCTACTTCCGCACCGCGAGCGATGCCGAAGCCGCAGCCATCCGCGCCAATCCCGCCACCGGCGAACACGATACCGGCCAAACATTCGAGGCCTGGACGAGCACGGCTTATCCCGCCGGCGCCAGCACGGTGTACCGTTTCTACGGTTCGGTGACGCCGGGACCCAACAGTCACTTTTTCACCGCCAATCTTGACGAGGCGCGCGGGCTGCAAAGGACAGAACTCGATACGCCTGCGACGGTAAAGCGCTGGAACTTCGAAGAGCTGTCGTTTGCCATCAAGCTGGCGCAGAATAACGGGTGTCCCGCCGAAGCGCCGGTCCGGATCTATCGCGCCTACAACAACGGCTTTGCGCTCGACAAAGACAGCAACCATCGCTATCTGACCGACTTCCGTCTCTACACCCAGATGATCGCTCTCGGGTGGTTGGGCGAGGGCGTGGTGATGTGCGGACCGCAGTAGACCAGACTCCCGCCTACCCGCGAACCGGCTATCGGTATTCCTGCCGGCGCCTTTCGCTTCGGAGATTCCATGAGCACCATCGCCGCACTCCGCGCTGACTTCTATCACGTGCCGCTGCCGGTCGTACTGACCGACAGCACCCACGGCGAGATGAAGTATTTCGAGTTGATTACGGTCCGGATCACCGATAGCGACGGCGCGGACGGCATGGGCTATACCTACACCGTGGGTGCGGGTGGCAGCGCGATCCACGACATGATAGTTCGCGACCTGACGCCGCAACTCATCGGCCACGCAGCCGGGAACATCGAAGCGCTGTGGCAAAAGATGTGGTGGACCCTGCACTACGGCGGCCGCGGCGGACAGGCCGCGTCCGCAATATCCGCGGTCGACATCGCCCTCTGGGATCTGAAAGCGAAGAGGGCCGGTCAGCCGTTGTACGAGGCACTGGGCGGATACGACCGGAACGTTCCTTGCTACGCCGGCGGAATCGACCTGTGGTTGACGCTCGAAGAGCTGCTGGCGCAGACCGAAGGTAATCTCGCCAGAGGCTTTCGGGCGATCAAGATGAAGGTCGGACGGCCAAAGCTCTCGGAAGATGTGGCGCGAGTGCAGGCAATGCGCGAACACCTGGGCGCCGATTTTCCGCTGATGGCGGACGCCAACATGCGCTGGAGCGCCGACCAGGCAATTCAGGCTGCGCGGGCCTTGCAGAGCTGTAATCTCGTGTGGCTGGAGGAGCCGACAATTCCGGACGACATCCAGGGTCACGCCCGTATTGTCCGCGAGGGCGGCGTCCCGATTGCCACCGGCGAGAACTTTCACACGTTGCACGAGTTCGCGCACTTCATGCGCGCCGAGGCGCTGACTTACCCGGAACCGGATGTCACCAACTGCGGCGGGGTGACGGTATTCATGAAAGTCGCGCATCTGGCGGAGAGCTTCAATCTCCCTCTCACTTCGCATGGGGCGCACGATGTCACGGTGCATCTGCTTGCGTCAGCGCCGAACCGCTCGTATCTTGAAGCACACGGCTTCGGACTGGATCGCTATCTGGCGCATCCGCTGCAAATTGTCGACGGCAATGCCATCGCCCCGGACCGGCCTGGCCATGGCGTGATGTTCGACTGGGATGGACTGGAGAAACTACGAGCCTGAAGACACGGCGGCGCATGGCCGGCCGGCGCGACGTCATATGAAGTACGACGATTACGTAGGCGTGGTGCAGCGATGCGCGGCATGGACCGGCGGAATCGTTGGAGGTCTGCTTGCCTTTGTCTGGGGGTACACCAAGATTGGTCTGGGGGCGGGGATTCTTTTTGGCGCTTGCGGAGCGTTTGTCGGCACTCTTGTTGCCGCAATCGCGTCATGGCTTCTCGTGCCCCACGTTCTGGTCATTTCGTTGGGTGTTCTGGCGGCGGCCGCATTGCCTTTTGGCCTGATCTGGCTCGTGGGGCTTCTCTGGCACCTGCATTGAACGACCGGCCAGTCAAAACGAGGAGAATCCCGCGTGCCCGCCATCGATCTGAACCACTACAACATCACCGCACCGATAGCCTTGCTGGACGAGATACGCAACTTTTATTGCGACACTGTCGGACTCGTCCCGGGCACCCGGCCACCGTTGCGCAATGCCGGCTACTGGCTGTATGCGGGCGATCGTGCCATCTTGCATCTGTCCGCGGCGGGGGAGGACGAAGAACGGCTGACGCACGTGACGAGCACCATCGATCATGTTGCGTTCACCTGTGTCGATTTTCCGGCGATGCGCGCCAAACTCGACGCGCTGGGGATTCCGTACAGGGATTCGGCAGTGCCGTCGATGAAGCTGCGGCAGATATTCTTTCACGATCCGGCGGGCAACGGCGTGGAACTGAATTTTGGTCCCAGCGAGCCCAGCCCATGAACAATCAGGACATCGAACACCTGAGTCCGACAGGCTCCTAGCGCGACCGCAAAAAGGCACTGACTAGTGCGCCGATCGCTTCCGCCCCAATTACCAGGAGATCGTTATGGCCTGCACGCTCACGCATGCGCTCCTGGTCAAAAAGGGCGTCGATCTGCGCGTCGCTCAAGGCCTGGCGCGTCGCATTGGCATTGGACGATGGTGGGCCACCGCTCTGGGGCGAAGTGAGCGCGTGAATGGCCGTGGCCACGCTGTCCGGATCGATCATCGCAATGGGCGCTCCGCAATGGCTGCAGGCACTGTCAGTAGCCAGGTCGATCGGGCCGCCGCATTGGGAACATGCGATCTGTTTGACAGTCGCGCGCAGCCGCGCCAGTTCCGCAGGTGATGGTGTGCGGATAAAGTTCTTTTCCCGCAGGAACTGGTTGAAGCTGATCAACCGGCCGTGACCGAGGCTGCAGCGCCAGTAGGTGAACGCCGTGGTGCGCTGCAAGTCCCGCGTGAAATCGAGCGCGTTGTGGCAACGCGCGCAGTTGAAGCGGGAAGCCAGAGGCGTCGGCGTTTGTCCCGTTGCGCTGCCAATGTACTGGAACAGGCTGAGCACGGCGCGCGGGACGAGGCGGGTACTTTCCCACTGGTCGAACCAGAACAGCCGGCAAGCCAGGCAGGCGTCGATCTCGACCGGGCGAGTGGACGCATAGACGTCGACCGCCTGCGTGGTCATGGTCTTGTAGCAATTCGGGCAACTGGTCATGTTCCCATTCTAGCGGCAATGCCCCGAAAGCCAAACGTCCGGGTCTGGAAGCGCCGTCGCCGCAGGAATAACAGTCTTTCTGCCAGTTGTCGGCAGCGTCGCCGGCAGGCATGATCTGGCTTGCGACGTCACCCGGCCGGTTCCGCCGGCGCGCGATCATTCCAACGCTACGGAGGAAACATGCTCGTCATATGGGGAAGAAACAATTCGGTCAACGTCCAGAAGGTTCTCTGGTGCTGCGAGGAAATCGGCGTCGCATACAAGCGCATCGACGCCGGACTCAACTTCGGCGTCGTGAACACGCCGGAATACCGGGGCCTGAATCCCAACGGTCTGGTGCCCACCATCGATGAAGACGGGTTCATCCTCTGGGAGTCCAATACCATCGTGCGCTATCTCGCTGCCACGCACGCGCGCGGCAGCCTGTGGCCCGAAGACCCAAAAGCACGAGCGCGCGCCGAGCAATGGATGGACTGGCAGAATTCCACGTTCTGGCCTGCCATCCGTCCGCTCTTCATGGGCCTGATCCGTACCGAGCCCGCCAGGCGGGACCGCCAAGCGCTGGAGAATCATCGCCTCGCCACGCTCAAGCTGCTGGAAATCGTCGATGCCCACCTGAAATTACACGCCTACCTTGGCGGTGATGCTTTCACCATGGGCGACATCGCTCTGGGCTGCGGCGTCTGGCGCTGGATGGGGATGCCGATCGAGCGCCCGGAGTTACCGAACCTGCAGCGCTGGTTCGACACGCTGGCGCAACGGCCTGCTTACCGGAAAGTCGTGATGCAGCCGCTAAGTTGACCATCGTGACTAAAGCACCTTGGCCGCTATGCGCATCGTCGGGTCGTCGGGGTCCGAGCGAATGACGAACCCCAAGCCCTTCATCAGCTTGAGCATGTTGCGATTGTTGGCGAGGATGAAGCCTTCGATGCGCTGCACTCCTTTGTTGCGTGCAACCTCGCAGATTCCGTTCAGCAGTCTCGTTCCCAGCCCGCGGCCGGCCCAATCGTCGGCGACGACGACGGCGAATTCGGCGCTTTCTCCGCCCGGATTTACCAGATAGCGGGCGACGCCGACAATCCGTTCTTCAGCGGCATTGCCGGTTTCGGACGGATTGAATGCCGCAACCAGCGCGAGTTCGCGGTGGTAGTCGATCTGGGTGTAACGGACCAGAGCCTTGGGGCTGATTTCGGGCGCAGACGAAATGAAGCGAAAGTAGCGCGATTCGGATGACAGTGCGCGGACAAACAACTGCAAATGCTCGGCATCCTCCGGGCGGATCGGCCGGATCAGGTATGTCCGCCCATCGGGCAAGGGCACTTCCTCGGCCAGATGCGCCGGATAGGGCATGATCGCCATGTGTGAATGCCGGTCCGCGCCGATGGGCGGCCCATGCTCGACGACAATGCGCGCGTCGACAGCGAGTGCGCCATGCTCGTCGACGATCACCGGGTTGATGTCCATTTCCTTGAGCCAGGGCAGCTCGCAGACCATTTCGGACACCCGCACCAGCAGGTCCTCGATTGCGTCAATGTCGGCTTCGGGGATGCCGCGATGCGCAGTGAGCGTTTGCGCAACGCGCGTGCGCTCGATCAGGCGCCGGGCCAGAAAGCGGTTCAGCGGCGGCAATTCCATCGAGCGATCGTGAATCAGCTCGATCATCGTGCCGCCGGCGCCGAAGGTGATGATGGGCCCGAACAACGGATCGCGCACGACGCCGATGCAGACTTCGCGGCCGTTGGGCTTGCTGCTCATTTCCTGAATCGTGAGCCCTTCGATGCTCGCGTCCGGACGCGCGCTCTTGATGGTTGCCATCATTTCGGCAAAGCGGCTGCGCACCTCGGAGGCGTTGCGCACGCCCAGCGCGACACCACCGACTTCCGACTTGTGCGGAATGTCGGGTGAGCTGATCTTCAGCGCCACGGGGTAGCCAAGCTGGCTGCCTATCATCAGCGCTTCGGTCGCGGTGCGGGCGAGCATGGTGCGCGTGACCTTGATGTGAAACGCCGACAGCAACGACTTCGATTCCATTTCGGTCAGGGTGGTGCGTCGCTCGGCCAGCACACTTTCGATAATGATCCGTGCGCCTTCGACGTCGGGCTGCAGCGTTCCCGACAGCGAGGGTGGAGTCTGCTGCAGCAACTGCTGATTCAGATGAAACGACGCGATATTCCCGAACGAATCGATCGCTGCCTCGGGCGTGCGGAACGATGGTATTCCCGACTCTTCGAGCAAATGTCGCGGACCGCGCATGCGCCGATCGCCCATCCAGCAGGCAAGCAGCGGCTTGGTGATGGGCTTGCCGGCCTCGGCGACGGCTTGGGCAATCGCCATCGCATCGATACTGCGCTTGGGCGAGCACATCACCAGAATGCCATCGACATCGGGATCACGCGCGAGGACAGTCATCGCCGCCACGTACTCGGCGGCGCCCGCTTCCTCGCCCAGATCGACCGGATTGTCGAGCGAGGCACCCTGCGGCAGCGCCGTACGCAGCTCCGCGATGCTGGCCTGGCTGGTCGGTACAACCTGCACGCCCGTTTCGCCAGCCCAGTCCGCGGCCAGCACTCCCGGTCCGCCGCCGTTGGTGACAATCGCCAGCCGCTGTCCGGAGGGCCGGTAGCGCGAGGCAAGACAGCGGGCCGCAGCAAACAATTGCGTGAAAAACCGGACGCGCACGGCGCCCGCGCGCCGCAACGCGGCATTGAACACAGAATTGCGACCCACCAGCGCCCCGGAATGGGTCAATGCGGCACGTTTGCCTTCCGGGCGCGTTCCGGCTTTGAGGACGATCACCGGCTTGACGCCGGCCGCGGCGCGCAGCGCGCTCATGAAGCTGCGCGCGTCGGTGACGCCTTCGAGATACAGCAAGATGCTCTGGGTATCCTGGTCGGCAGCAAGAAAGTCGAGCACCTGCGCAATGTTGACATCCGAATTGCCGCCCAGAGAAATGATCGTCGAAAAGCCAACCGAAGTCTCAGACGCCCAGTCGAGGATTGCGCCGCCCAACGCGCCGGACTGCGTGACCAACGCCAGCGAGCCCGGGCGCGCCGTGTCACCCAGCCGACTGGCGTTGAGCGCCAAGTGCGGGCGCTGCAGGCCCATTGTCTGGGGCCCAAGCAGACGAATCTGGTGGCGCTGCGCAATCTCCCGCCACGCCTTGGATGTCTCGGCGGCAGTGGCCGCGCCGTCAGCGGGCAGGGTGACGGGCGCGAACACGATCGCCGCCCGGATGCGCAGGCGCCCGCACTCCTCGAGGGCGCCCGCGACCAATTCCGGCGGCAGGCGCAGAACCGCCAGGTCGACCGGTGCCGAGGGGGCGATCCTGGAATGGCCGGCATCGAATACCACGACCTCGACCGGCACTGCGGACCCGGCGAGCGCTTCGACTACCTCATCGTCCGCTTCCGACCCGGCAACAGCCAGTACCAGGATACGGCGCGGATTGAACAGCGGATCAAGATAGTGCTTGTTCATTTCCTGAGCTTCAATCGGCACCGATCAGCACGCGCACATGCGCGGCCACCGAGCGGGCCAGGGCGGGGAGGGCGTAGCCACCTTCGAGCATCGAAACAATTCGGCCGTTGGCGTGCCGTGCGGCAACGTCCATTATCTGGCGCGTGATCCACGTGTAGTCCGCCTCGACCCAGCCCAGCCGCCCCATATCGTCGTCGCGATGCGCATCGAACCCGGCCGAGACGAAAATCATTTCAGGACGAAAATCCTCCAGCGCCGGCAACCAGTGCCGGGTAACCGCATCGCGCAACGCGTCGCGGCCGGAACGCGCCTCCAGCGGCACGTTGCACGAGTTCGGCCCCAGCGCCTCTTCCCCGGAAAACGGGTACAAACCGCGCTGAAACGTCGAGACCATCAGCACGCGGTCATCGCCGGCGAAAATATTCTCGCTGCCGTTCCCATGATGCACGTCGAAGTCGACCAGGGCGACCCGGCTGACGCCGCATTCGGCCAGCGCATGCGCGATGCCGACCGCTACGTTGTTGAAAAAACAGAACCCCATTGCCGCGTGGCGCGTCGCATGGTGTCCCGGCGGGCGCACATTGCAGAACGCCGAGGCCACCTCGCCGCGCGCGACGATCTCCGTGGCCAGGACTGCCGCGCCCGCCGCATGCCAGGCGGCGCTCAAGGTATGGCAATTCATCGCCGTGTCCGGGTCGACAAAGTGATATCCGGACGTAGGCGCGCTCGCCTCCAGCTCGGCGACATACAACGCGTCATGCACCCGCGCGACCTGCGGCCGCGTTGCTATGGGCGCGGTATGCATTACCATCAGGTCCAGAATGCTGTGCGAGAGCAGATAGTCATGAATCACGCTGCAACGCGCCGGACATTCCGGATGGCCGGGACCCATTTCATGCAACAGACTGCTGGGGTGTGAAATGTAGGCGGAGAGCATGGGCAGGCGGTCGAACGATCTGAGGAATGAATGCTCTTTCAGGCTACCGCGCCTGGTGAAGGCGGATATTGATGCACCTCAATGCGCTCGGTTTTCCCGACTGATTATAGAGGCATGGTGGTTGGGGGCCAATTAAGGATGTTCTTGCGCGGCG
>PLYG01000235.1 GCA_003153335.1 Betaproteobacteria bacterium
CGCTGCCTTGTGCCGCATGCACGGTGGTCGCATAGGACAGCGCCAGAAAATCGATGTCCGGGCCGGGGAAGAACACGGTCCGGCCATCATCAAGTTCGAGCGACAGGTAGCGCAAGGCGCCGGCGGCGTTCATGGTCGCCCGCTGGATCGTGCCGGTATCGCCGTTGACCACCGGATCGAACTGGGGCGGCGGGCGATCTTCATCTTCATCCACCCCGGCGGCAGTGGTCGTCGCCTGATTCGGGTCTTGCGGCAGTAGCAGGTTCTTGCGCACCATGACGCGGTCGCCGATGCGCAGGTAGCCGGCATCGGGCACCTTCACCCCTACCTCGTCGATGGTGATCCGGCGCGGGCCGTGCGGCAGCTCCTGCTCGGGATTGAGCACTTCCTGCAGCCGCCCATTGGCGTAGGTCGCATTCCAGCCGGGCACGTCGCGGCGACCCTTGCGCCGGGCGAGCACCAGACACACGTTGGCGATCCCCGCCCGAGCCACAGCGGCGCGGTAGACCGGGAGGACGCGCGCATCGAAACCCTGCTCGGGTTCGCCCATGTCGCCCTCGAACCGGACATCTTCGCAACCCAGATCGCGGATGCTGCCCTCGCGCACCATGCGTACGAGGTCAAGAATGCCGCCCTTGTTGCGGTGGGTCGTGGTCAGCCGGTTATGGTCGCCGGGCAGCAGGCAGATGTCTTCGAGGATGCGGCCGGGCCCGACGCTAGGCAATTGGTCCTCGTCGCCGATCAGCACGAGGTGGGTGTCGTCCTTGCAGGCGGCCAGCAGATCAGCCAACAGCGGCAGATCGACCATGCTGGCCTCATCGACCACCACCACGCGATAGGGCAGCGGGTTGTTCTCGTTCTTGGTGAAATAGCCGTCGCCCGCTGGCTCCAGTGCGCGATGGATGGTCATCGCTTCACGGTTGTAGCGCTGGATGCGGTTGTGCAGCACCTTGGCGGCCTTGCCGGTTGGCGCGAGAAAACAGATCGAAACCTTATCCGCGACCGAGCAGATCAATTCCATAATTGCCGTTTTCCCACACCCCGGCCCTGCGGTCAGCGTATGCAGCAGGCAGCCGGAGGTTAGCAGCTTGATCATCGCGGCGCGCTGCGACGGATCGAGCTTGAAGTTGGGACCGATGCTTTGCTCGGCCACGCTAATCGCATGACGGAGGAAGGCGTCGTTTTCGACGTAGATCGGAGCGTGGGTCGGACGAACCATCAACGACAACCGGTGCGCGACGTGCCGCTCGGCGGCCAGAATCTCCCCCAGATAGTAGCGGCCGTTGTCCTCGACCACGGGCAGGCCCTGCTGCGTCGCGTATTGCACGCTACGCTCTAAGGGCGCCGTGCTGTCCATGTTCGCGACCTCGGCCGCGAATTCGGCGCGCGTGAGGTAGGCGTGGCCCCTGCCCTTGCAGGATTCGTCCAGCGCGTGGTACGCAATGGCGCCAAGGCGCTCGGGCGCGTCCTTCGGGAATTCGAAGAATGAGGCGATCTGCTCGGCCGTCTGGAAGCCGAAGCCCTGACAGAAGCGGATCGGCGCGTACGGATCGTCGCGCAGCCTCTGCCACGCTGCCTCGACAACGCCGGCCTGCGCCGGCTCGCCGCTCGCTACGCGGCCATACAGGAAGCTGGCTAAGCGCCGCAATACCGGGTCCGCCACACCCCGGCCGCCCAATTGCACGGCCAGACGGCGGTAGATTTGCGTCTCAGCCGTCGCGCCGGAATCGTCCTGAAACATGAGCGGCTTCTTGCGCTTGCCCAGTGGCACCTGATGCGGCAGGCTCTCCGGGTTGCGGATCAGGATGTCACGCAGCACACCCAACCCGCCGTTGAGCGTGTACCACTCGACGATCTCGTCGGCGGTCCGGACGCCACAACCCTGAAAATGCAGGACCAAGAACTTGATCAGGGCATCCCGCGTCGGGTCCACATCCGCCACGAGCCCGGTGACCTCGAACTGCTCGCCGTACTTTGGATGCTTCTTCCAGACGCCGGTGAGTTCGTACTTGTTGCGATCCGGACGCGCGTCGTCAAGCACCAACCCGACCAGCGCTTTGCCGCAGATCGTATGCACGGCATCAGCGCACACCACGCGCCCCAATCCCCATGCGCCGAACAGCCGCAGGTCAAGTATTTCACCGCTGATCTTTTCGAGTTCGCTCATAGAGAGAGTCATACTAAGGTAGGCAAGGATAGCACGGCATTTTGAATATCATCATAGTACCTAACCGAACAAATTAGAGTATCGTAACGGCTCGGGCGAATGTCGATGGTGATCGCGATTGGTGAGCAACCGATCCCAAACTGCCTTGCGTTGACCCTCCTTCGGGCGTAGCCCGGACCGGCGCAGAAGTGAGCGTCTTTATCGGCGCCCGCACGACATTCCCCGGACAAGGCAATCGAATCGACGGCTCCCGTCAGCTTCGCCCTTGTTTTTCAAGGAGTCTCCTAACATGGCTGATCATCATAGCAATACCGCACTGGCTGCCGTACCGCCAGAGTCCAAAGTCGCTGCGCAAGTTATCGCCGGCGGCCCCAACGCGTATGGCGAAACGTTCTTGGCGCTGGTCAACTTGGACTGCAAGAACTACGCCGAAGCCGGTCGCAACGGCTTCACGTATCTGAGCTGGTCCTTCGCCATTGACCAGTTGCTGAAAACCGTTCCCGATGCGAAGTTCAAGATTTGCGAATTCGGTGGCGAAGTCATTCGTAATCCCATCACGGGCAACATCGAAACCGACGAATTTGGCGATCCACTGCTGCACAACGGCGAACCCTTCCAGAAGACCGGCGTGGGTTACTTCGTCAAGGCCAAGGTGTTGGTCCGTGGTGTCGCTCGCGAAATCCGACTTCCTGTCCTCGGCGAGAACAACGAGCCGCTGGAAAGCCCGAACGCGTTCGACATCAATACCTCGGGCATGCGGGTTCTCGTGAAAGCCATCGCGTTGCACGGCCTCGGCTTGTATCTGTATTCGGGCGAAGACGTTCCCGGTGCAGGTACAGGCAAGGCTGGTGACAAGAAAGCTGCCGTTACTAGCACTCCGCACGCGATTCCCGTCGCGTCAGGCACTCCGCAAACCGGCGCCGCCCTGCTTGATTCGCAACTCAAGCGCGTGCAACTGGCCAACAGCGAAACGTTGGGCAAGATGTACGCAAGGATGGCCGAAGTGTTTCCCGACGAGAAAGACCTCGCGCAATTCAGCGCGGCACTGGAGAAGCGGGCACAGCAGCTCTACCCGAATGCGGAGAAACTCGCCGCGTTCTACGCCAAAGCCAAGCCGCCGGTCGCCGAAGTCAAGACCGATACCGTCGTGAAACCGGATGCGCCACCGAAGGCCGCCGCCCAGCCCAAGGAAGCCAAGTCGAAAGCCGCGCCCGCATCATGAGCGCACTGTCGATTCAACCCGATCTGGTGAAGTGCGGCGATTGCACTCATCACCAGCTCGCGCCGCCGAAGTTTCGCAAAGGTGTCCTGTTCTATTCGTGCATGGTCAAACAACGTGATGCGATTGAGCGGTCTACCTACAACTCGCCGAGTTACCCGCGCAGTTGCGATTCGTTTGT
The DNA here is from genome assembly GCA_003153335.1 of Betaproteobacteria bacterium. Taxonomy (GTDB): domain Bacteria; phylum Pseudomonadota; class Gammaproteobacteria; order Burkholderiales; family Casimicrobiaceae; genus PALSA-1005. Next base: position 3,568 of record PLYG01000235.1, read on the forward strand.
CTCACGGGTTGTCGGTGAGCCTACGCAGGTCGTCACAGCAGCGGTGTTTTCCACGGAGTCAACGGCAGCCAACAATCCGTTCGACGACAAGTACAAGGCTCCGTCAGTTCCTGTCGCACCGCCTGAATTTCACAGTGCACCGTGGAAACCTAACACGCATGACATCTTCACCAAACCGGGTACGCACGACGAATTCAACCTTGGTGATCCTGCCCATGCGCCAACCGAAGCTCCTTCGGTATCGAAACAGGTCCAGCCCGATCCGTTCGACCAGAACGGACTCTGACCACTTGCGGCAGTTCTACGCCGATCCTCCTCCTCCCCCCGCCCATCGACCTCCGTCTTTGGGCTTTTTTTGGGCTATTTGCAATCTAACAATCGAAGGTTGGAAAGCGGTGGTACGCAGTCATTGGCCTAACGCCCGTTTTGTGCAAAACGGGGTTGACTAACTTGCAGAATCTGCTGAGGCGCTTCCTGCCAACTAAGGTTGGAACATGAGACGGCAGGAGTGGCCAGTACGGCGAAAACTGGCGGGTTTCATCCGAGCAAAGCCATTCTACGCGCAGTATCCACGCGTCGATTACGTTGGAAAATAGTTATCGCACGCATTGGTCATCAAGACCTCGCTGGGGTGCTTCCGGCTGAGCAAATCGGGAGCGCCATCGCCGGTTGGCTGTCAATCTAAGATAGCCATCAACCGGGACTTGGCATCGTCGATTACTTGCTGCGGTGCCCGTTCGACCTTCTTGGCCTGACGAGCGACGAGGTCGAGCATACGAATCTTGTTGACCAAAGCAACACCCTGCGTCTTGCAACCCGTGCCCATTAACGAGACAGCGAACCCCGCATAGCGCGCGTAGTCGCCGCCCTGCGTGATTGGTGCGACCAAAACATCCCCAAGACGATTGAACTCCTTGGTGGATAGAACTAGCGCTGGTCGCGCCGCACCGCGCATTTCATGGCCAACGACGGGCTCCAACGTTACGCGCACGATGTCACCACGGTCGAAGACTGGCATCAGATGCGCTCCCGTCCAACCGGCTTGGCTGCGTCCCAAAGTGCCATGTCAGCCGGCGGTGCTGCCTTCAAGTCGCACTGTGCCATCAGTTCCGTCAGCGTATGACGGCGCTTGGTGGCCAGCACGATCTTGCCGTCCTCGGTCGTCTCTAAGGTCATCGTTTGCCCAGCCTTTATGTCCAGTTCCTTGAGCACAGCGGGCGGCAGGACCGCAACAGTGCTGTTTCCATACTTGCGCAGAACGACTTGCATTGATGCTCCGGAGTTTGTTTGCCACTGTTGAACAGCCTAACCGCACCAAAGCTGGTTTGTCAAGCATTGTTGAACCCGGTGAGCCGGGCGGAGTCGCTGCAGCCTACCGCCGGGAGCCAGCATTCCAACCCCAGAGGCGCAATGGCGGCACGTTGGCTGAGGGCAAAATCCAACCATCTATTTCGTACCGGCCATCGATCTACCGAAGGCTGGTTCCAACCCTAGATTGCAGAAAGCTTTTATTTAGGAGGCGCCACCTGCTCCGATCTTCTCTCTACCTGCCCTCCCTATTCGCATAGGGACTCTGGCCACCGCAGATTCTGCACGAGTGCCTTGTCCGAATGTGGCCAGGCCTCGCGTTCAATTGTTGGCCCTCGGCGCAACGGAACGGCAGCTTGGTCTTCGAGCCAATGCTGCGATGTTCCACCTTGCGGTAGTGCTTGAAGAACGAGACATCGTTGGTGGTGGTCTCGACGCGCAGGATGCGCGCGAACTTGTCGTACAACTTGACGGCGCACGACCCGAGGCGATGCTTGATACGGGTGCCTTCGATGCGTGTACTCAGTCGCGAGCTGAGCTTGGCCGCCAACTGCGCGGTGATCTTCTTGCCCAGGAAGGTGCTCACCTGCTCGGCCTTGACCGACAACACCGCCTCGCAAGAAAGCTGTGCGTACAACGGCGCCAGTGTCTGCTCGCTCTTGAACACCAGGTCGGTGGNNTCCAATGGTAGGTCTGGCCGAACACGTCGAGCACCGGACAACACAGTCCAGCATAGCGATCCAGATGCCGATGCAGCAGTTCTGGGCTCAGACCGTCGGCCAACTCCTGCGCCCGCCGCCAGTCAGCGATGCGCACGAAGGCATTGTCGGCGGTGGCAAAGTCGATGCCCTCGCGCACCAGGCGCCGGGCCAGCCAACTGTGGCCGTTGCNNTACACCTGCAAGCGGAACGGGCAGTAGGTAGGCATTCAAACCATTTTGAAGCGAATGACAGCTATCTGCTAGCTAAGGCGACGCTCAGGAAATTTTCCTTTTCGTCGGCTCCTCGGCCTTATGTTGAGCTCCACATAAGGCCGAGGAGTGGCCAGTCAAGAAATTTGCGCGGGGGTCCGCACGTCGGCCTTAACGGTCATAGAGAAGGTTCTGCTTGGGCGACAGCTCCACTTCGCATTGCTGCCGTTCCACGATTTCTGCCGAAAACTCAGGTGCGAGACATCCGAACGGCCGTTCGCGACTACCCCTTTTGCTTCTGAGAATAATTGTCTATTTGCGAAAACGCGGCGTCCAGCCTTCAATGAGATCACCTTCATCATCGCCCTCGTCCACATAGGCTTCGTGCCCTATCGATGGTGACGAGAGTACGGTAAGTGTCTTTCCATAGCGCCCCAGACCGACCGCCTCTTCCGTCACCGAGACAGACCGTTTTCCTCCAAGCCAGTCCAATACGTCCAATTCGCTTGTCGCACGCTCGCCATGCAGAACGCGTTCGACTTCCGCATTGAGGCGCGCAGTTTCGGTACTGGCAGGTACGGGGGAGCCCTTCTTCAACCAGTACAGGTCGGGCAGCGACTTCATCGCTTCAGACATGATGCAATAATCAATAGTCCGGCCCGTGCTGACGATAATTGCGACAGCATCATCGGTAAGCTCGACGTAACGTATCGCCGTTGCCGTTAGCGAAGTAAGGCAGGATTCAGCGGCCGCTTCAATATCGGCAATACCGAGACTCGCGCGGCCCATAAGGCGCTGGAAAGGTATTGTCGGCATAAGAAGGCCAACGGCAAAATTGTCAGCCTCCTGTTCATAGGGGTCGGCAGACACAAATCCGGCGTGCGAGGCATGAACGCCATCCTTCGGCAAGACATGATCTATGTGACCATCAAGAAAATAGTGGCCCAATTCATGCGAGATACTGAAGCGCTGAAACCCTTCGCTTGGAATATCCGTTGAATACAGAATTCCAAAAGAATTGCCGTGCCGGAGCAGCATCCCGGACACACCCGTTGCGATATTCTTTTTTGCCTCAACAACAATATCGCGCTGTGCCGCCAGCGCGAATGGATCAACTGGCAAATTAGTGATCTGTTCGTCGACGAGAAGCGCTTCAGCCCTTTGTTTCGCGAGTTTCAGGCGCAGCAGGTGGCTCATTTTTTCTCCCCCTTGCTGCTCCTCGAAGCCAACATCTTCAGGAAATCTTTTGCCAGTTCTCGATCGTGGCCCGTCAGTTTGCCGACATCACGGAACAGTGGATCGCCAGACTCCGCCAGGGTAGGGTCATCGACCCGGCCCAAAAGGAAATCCGTGGTGACTTCAAGTGCGTTGGCCAGCCGGCGAAGGGTATCAAACGATGGCTTGCGCGAGCCCGATTCAAAGTGCGCGATCGAGCTTGGAGGCATGCCCGCGTGCGAAGCCAAATCACTTTGATTCCATTGCCGCAGGTCGCGCGCTGCCTTAAGGCGCTGTTGGAACAGCTCGGAGGGTGGACGTTCGTCGGCCATGTCTATATCGCCATGTTAAAGTTGACTACTTTTGTGAATAAGAGTATAAACCAGACACGGTGTGCATGTCTATCCCGACATGGCCAGCGCAGAAAGGCGAACGAGATGACTACTGAACACGTCAGCCACGGTGATATTGCCCGCTTCGCCCAGGACAGGGTCAACCTGCCGAAAGAGAAGGCGGACGAATACCGCGCCCAGACCAAGCGACTTCGCGACAAGCTGGAGGGCTACCTCCATGAACATCCGGACTTCACGCTGAAGAAGATGCTGCTGGCTGGCAGCCTGGCCAAAGGCACGGCGTTGCGCTCCCTGAACGACATCGACGTGGCCTGCTACATCAGCGGCGCCGACGCGCCGAATGATGTCGCGGCACTGCTGACGTATTTGGCGGAGCGCCTGCGCAAAGCATTTCCAAACTTCTCGCCTGATCAGGTACAGCCGCAGACCTACAGCGTGACCGTGTCGTTTCGTGGATCCGAACTGGACGTTGATGTGGTTCCGATCCTGTATGACGGCGACCCCAAATGGTACGGTAATCTGGTGAGCCAGGACGATGGCTCTTTCCTGGAAACGAACATTCCGCTGCACCTTGAATTTATCCGGAAGCGCAAGCGGGCGCAGCCGGATCATTTCTCGCAAGTCATACGCCTGATCAAATTCTGGGCGGCCCGCATGAAGGCGGCCGATGAAGCATTCCGCTTCAAATCCTTCATGATCGAGCTGATCCTCGCCCGTCTATCTGATCAGGGACTAGATTTCTCCAATTATCCCGAAGCGCTGCAGCACTTCTTCACCTACNNGCCGACTTTACACCGACAAAAACGCCGGCGCCATTTTCGAAGCTGCGCTGGATGCTGGGGACGCCATTGACGCGGCCCTATCCGCGCCGACTAAGCAGGAAACGGTCTATTACTGGCAAAAAGTTTTCGGCAATTCATTTACAGCGTGAGGGAAAAATGTCCAGTTTTACTATTAGCGATTCCACGACATTCACTATCACGCACGCCAAGCACATGGCTGCAAAGGTTTCAGGAGACCTAAAGCGGATGCAGCGGTTTTACGGCTATCCGAGCGATACCCAAATCGCTGACTACGAAACCGAGATCGTCGAGCTGCTGAAGGCGGGCTATATGGGCACGCTGACCGTTGGCTTTCTTCGCGACGACAAGTGGATTGAGCCGACGCTGCGTTACACGGCGCGCGACCTCGCGGGCATGGCAGCGAACGATGATGATCCAGGTCGCATCCGACCGGGCTTGGACGTAAACGGGTCCACTTTCTACAACTACCTGACTCGCTCGTCGGCATGGCACGCACTGACAGTCGCAGAACAGGATGCGTTTGAAAGGCGGATGCCGTTCCCCAGAGTCGGCAAGACCGAACCATCGGTGAACGGCTACCTCATCGATGACCGGGTGTACTCGGCCGGTGGGCGGGCTTTGAACCGTGCAAGCGTAAAGGCCTACTCATGACAACGCATACCAAACCCCCGATCGATGAACTCTTTGAGCGCCGCCTGACGTACCCGGATTTCGATGCGCAGGAGCGCCTCGCCAGACTTGTCGGGCTTGATGACCAGAAGGCGCGGTTGACGAAGATCCTCGCGTTGCTCGTCAACCCTGCCGGGTTGGAGACGTGGACACAGAAGCATCATCCTAAAGCAAAGGGCTTGCTAAAGGGTGTCCTGCGGCGCCCGCCACTTGTGGTGCTCGCCGGAGATGTGGGGTCCGGCAAAACCGAACTGGCGGAGACTATCGGCGACGCCGTCGCGCGTCAGGAAAAGATCGAGATCACACTGTTTCCGCTCAGTCTGTCCAGTCGCGGGCAGGGGCGCGTGGGTGAAATGACCCAGCTCCTCTCGGCAGCCTTTGACTACACGCTTGCCGAAGCCACGAAGTTGAAGAGCGGCACAGGCCGCGCGCGTGGTGCTGTGATCCTGCTGGTAGACGAGGCGGATGCGCTTGCACAGTCGCGCGAGTCGGCGCAGATGCACCACGAGGATCGCGCCGGGGTCAATGCCTTTATCCGCGGCATCGACCGCCTTGGCAATGGCCAACTGCCGGCCGCAGTCATCATGTGCACGAATCGACTGGGCGCTCTCGATCCTGCCGTCAAACGGCGCGCGGCAGACATTCTGGCGTTCGATCGTCCCGATGAACTGCAGCGCCACACCGTCCTCGCCGGAACGCTTGAAGTGCTGGGCTTCTCGGAAAAGCAGATAGGCGACCTCGTGACGGCTACGGGTAAGGGAACGGGCGACGCCCACGGCTTCACGTTTTCAGATCTGACCCAACGTCTGTTGCCGGGTATCGTGCTCGATGCGTATCCGTCAAACGCGGTTGATCCCGCACGCGCATTAGAAATCGCGCGCACCATGAGGCCGACGACGCCGTTCGAGGAGAAAAAGCAATGAATCAGTGGTCACTGCCAGTCCTGCTGGCGAGCCTTCACGACGACATCCAGAACAGGTTGCAGATTGCCCGGAAGTCGTTTGTGCATCCAGGCACAAAGGGCGACGCGAGCGAGCAGGTCTGGCTCGAAATGCTGGAGACCTATCTTCCGGAGCGCTACCAAGTCGCAAAGGCCCATGTTGTTGACAGCAACGGCGTCTTCAGCGAACAGATCGATATCGTCGTTTTCGATCGACAGTACTCGCCGTTCATTTTTCAGTACCAGGGTCAGACGATAGTTCCCGCGGAAAGCGTGTACGCTGTCTTCGAAGCAAAGCAGACCATCAACGCTGATCACGTTGCCTACGCCCGCAGCAAGGTCGCCACGGTCCGCAAGCTGCATCGCACCAGCCTGCCGATCCCCTACGCTAAAGGTATCTATCCGCCGAAGCCGTTGATCCCGATCCTTGGCGGAATACTCACTTTTGAGAGCGATTGGTCGCCCTGCTTCGGACAACCATTGCAGAGTGCCTTGGCCGGAGGTGATGACACCGACCGGCTTGATCTGGGTTGCGTTGCCGCGCACGGGCACTTTGTGTGGGATACAACCAAGGCCGTCTACGACTCCACGCTCGAAGGCAAGCCAGCGACAGCGTTTCTGTTCAAACTAATTTCGGTGCTGCAGTTCAGCGGCACAGTACCCATGATCGATGTCCAGGCCTACGCTCGGTGGCTGGCTAAATAGGAGCGTTGCAAACGTCCGCATACGGTTTGCGGAGTGAAGCGCATTCCCGTGAAATGCCTCAGGAGAACTCGAATGCTCGTGTACAAATACATGCCGACTGATCGATTCTTTACGAACTTCAAGTTTCGCTTTACTCCGGCAGAGGACTTGAACGACCCCCGCGAACTCGTTCCGGATATTCGCTTGCGAAATCCAGACCGTTACGTCAACGATATCGTCGCGAGGAATTTGGAGAGCACGTATTGGAGGTTGCGAATCGCAAATCCACTTCTATCTGCTGATGAGGTGTGGGGACGGTGCGTCGCAGCCGCCGAGCAGTTCAAGGAGAACTTTGACCCGAATTCCTCGGTACGCGAGATATATGAGATGTTCATGAGGACCACGAACCGGCACGTCGGAGTGTTGTCGCTGACGGAGGATCCCTGCAATGAGGTCATGTGGGCGCACTATGCGGCGAACTATGCCGGATTTGTTGTTGGGCTTGATTCGGAAAGCGCTTTTTTTCAGCCGAAACAAAATGAGCCAAGAACGTGTGGAGAATTGATGAATGTCATGTATACAAACACAGCTCCGGTTGTCTACGTTGAGCCGCGAAAGCTGGACATCCCCAAAGAGGTCTTCTTCACCAAGACTGTCCAATGGGAGTACGAGCGTGAGTGGCGGATGATCAAGTATTTGCCACACGCAGATGAAGTGCTGGACGTTGGTGGCAAGGCAATCCATTTGTTTCGCGTACCCGTCGAAGCTGTCAAGGAAGTTATCTTTGGATCGAAAGTCGATCCGGCCGCAGCGAGTCGACTTGATGCCGAGATTCGCACGCGCGCGCCACACATTCAGCTCAGACAGGTCAGCTTCGTACCAAGTGATGGTCTCAAACTTTCGTCTCGGTAGCAATTTGCGTCAAGGCAACAACCGATAGCTGTCGCTATCCTCTTCTTCGTCGCAGGCTGCTTCTCGGGCGACAGCTTTGCTTCACATTTCGGACTGACGCTCCCCACGGTTCGAATGTCGGCAAAGGCCGAAGTGCCGACCTCCGCCCAATTCTCGTGAACGCCCACTCTTCGGCCTAAGCGGCCAGTGGCGGTGCGCCGATAAAGTAATCAGCGGAGCGATTTTGAGCGACCGCTTCCGAAAAAACGAACGGGCGGTTTCGACCTATTTTGTTGAAATACTCGGAACATTTTCGGCCTAATCCCGTCTGAGAAATCAGTTCGATGAGCACCGGAGATCTTCGTCATGATGGGTACACAGGGTGGCAATCAAGAGCGTCTGTTTTATTCGTTCAATCTCGAGGATCACGTTCCTGCTAATCATCTCCTGCGTGGCGTTGATCAGTATCTCGACCTGAGCGAGTTGCATGAGCATCTCGCGAAGTACTACAGCAACACCGGCCGGCCATCGATTGCGCCCGAACTGATGATCCGGATGCTGATCATCGGCTACTGTTTCGGTATCCGTTCCGAGCGCCGCCTCTGCGAAGAAGTACACCTGAATCTGGCCTATCGCTGGTTCTGCCGGCTCGGGCTTGAGGACAAGATCCCCGATCATTCGACGTTCTCCAAGAATCGCCACGGTCGGTTCCGGGAGAGCGATACGTTTCGGTATGTCTTCGAGACTGTTCTGTGTCGCTGTGTGACGGAGGGCTTGGTAGGGGGCGAAGGCTTTGCCATCGATGCGAGCGTAGTGCGGGCAGATGCCAACCGTACCCGTGGCGTACCTGGCGAGGAAGCCGCGGAGTGGAAGGACGACGATGGAGCGACCAGAGCGGTACGCGAATATCTGGCTGGGCTCGAAGCGACCAATCCCGCCGATACGCCACCCAAAGCGGTGTCATTGACGGACCCTGCGGCGCGCTACACGGCGGCGCCTGGCGGGCCAGCCTTCTTCGCTTACTCCACCAACTATCTGGTCGATGTCGAGGCAGGCATCATTGTAGATGTGGAGGCGACGCCCGCCTTTCGCACCGCGGAAGTGAACGCGACCCGGACCATGATTGACCGGGTCGAGGAGCGGTTCGACATGAAGCCAGATCGACTGATTGGCGACATGGCCTACGGTACGGCCGAGCTACTGGGCTGGATGGTCGACGAGAAAGCGATCGAACCGCATGTGCCGGTGTGGGACAAGACACAACGCAACGACGAAACGTTATCGAGCAGCGACTTCCAGTGGGACGCACAGGCCGACGAGTACCGCTGCCCGCAGGGCCAAGCGCTGCGCAAAGAATGGCGTGCCTTCAAGAACCGGCGTACCCACGTCACCCAGGCCGCTACCATCATCTATCGATCTAGCCAGATGGATTGCGCAGTTTGCCCGATGAAGGCGCACTGCTGTCCGAGCACACCGATACGCAAGATCGTGCGCAGCGTCCATGAATCCGCACGGGATGTTGCGCGCGCCGTTGCCAAGACCGATGACTACAAACAATCGCGCAAAGATCGAAAGAAGGTGGAGATACTGTTCGCGCACATGAAGCGGATCATGAAGCTGGATCGACTGCGCTTGCGGGGGCTCAGTGGTGCAAAAGACGAGTTTCTGCTGGCAGCGACTGCGCAAAATCTGCGGCGAATGGCGAAATGGTTGGTGCCGATCGCAGAAAAAAGAGAACTGGCGCCTGCTTGAAGGGGCTGCGGGCAACTGCCTCGATCAAATATCGCACAACGACCACTCAAGAACGCTACTTGAAAAGCTACTGACAGAAGAGCACCACTTCAACGTCGAGTATTTCAACAGAATAGACCCGTTGCTGCCATTCGAAACCCGGAAAACCGGACGTTTAGACTCTGAATACAACGGCTGCCGAGGGAGACGTAACGGAACGAAAAATGTAACCTAACGTCCAATTTCAGCGGCGGCCGGAGGCTGTCCGCTGCAATGCCAGGTTAGGCCCCATGTGTCGAGTCGCCGGGCATTGATGGTGACTCGGCGCCGCGCATCAAAGTCTTACCGAATTCAAGCTGAACCTCATGCTTGAACACAGGCCATTTCAGCTTGTCCGGCAACCACTCGCGCAGCCTCTCTACAATCTGATTCGCCTTCGCAATTAGCAGGTGGGCTTCTTCGGATGTAACTGCAGATCGCCCGATGGCAGGAATGCCCTCATGAACGAATGAATTCCGCGCCTTCCGCAGATTCCTAAACGCTTCCCAGAGGCTGTTGTCTTCTTTGAGCGAATGCCCACACAAAATCTCGAGTAATACGGAGAACTGCTCCTCCACGGACGGTTCTTTCTGCCAGTCACCACGATCATTGATCCAAGACCAAAGTGCCTTTGGTATCGGGGACTCGGTAGACAGCGACTTCAACACGTCCGCGATCAGAACCTCCAATGCTGTTGCGGCTAGGACGACCGCAGTTCCAACATGCGGAAGAGCTCCGACTGAATCGACGAGGAGTGCATTCCAAGGGGGAGGGACGAAATCCTGGGGGAGCGAATGAATATGCTCCCATAGCGCAGGATCACATGCGATATAAGAAAACGCAAAGGTCAAAGTGCCTCGACCTCTAATGAGGTCTCCTTCTTGCGGCAACTCAGTGCCATCATCATTCAGGTACTGGAGACGCCAGGGGCATTTAGGCAGCTCAATTGGATGGACTTGCGGCGCTCGCGCAACATACTTGAGTCGTGCCAAGAACGAACCAATCGCCCGATTCATAACGTCATCAGGCGGGTCAATTTCGGACCCAGAAGCTCGCCTAAACGAAGACTTCCTAAACGTGAGAGTTAACACGTCGGCCAGAAATGCAGGTTTGCCGTTGAGTTTTATGTGATCCGGAGCGTCTCGCGATGGGGGTGTTTCGCTCTTAACGGGGAGATCAAGAGTAACTTCGTATTCTCCGTCTTGGTAGGTGAGAAGCGTATACGCCGCCTGGTCCGACATCAACAATGAAAACGGAAGAGCGACGTAGAGTTTGGCGAGCATTCGAATGGGGCCTAACGCAAAAGGTAAGGGACAAACAGCGGCGCGCTGGATGCTCGGTGAATGCGTAGGTGTGCCCCGCCGACGTTTGTCCGCTTGACCGAATACGAAGGGACTTCCCACCTTTCGTAAACGGTGTCGATGCACCAAGATTGAGGTCTGACGTTCAATCTGAATCGGAAAAGGGGAAGTCCATGAGCGAGATTACACGAGTGGGAGTCGATTTGGCAAAGCGGGTGATCCAGGTGCACGCGGTGGATAGCGCCGGCCGGCGCATCGTGGCGCGGGCGTTGCGGCGAGAGCAATTCATGGCATGGTGCGCGCAACTGCCCGCCGGTTGTGTGGTGGCGATGGAGGCGTGCTCGGGCGCGCATCACTGGGCGCGCAAGCTGCGCGCCCTGGGCCTGGACGCACGGCTGATCGCCGCCCACTTTGTTACGCCCTACCGGATGGAGGGCAAAGCGGGCAAGAACGACATGACCGACGCGGCCGCGATCTGCGAAGCCGCCTCGCGGCCACACATGCGCCTGGTACCCATCAAAACCTGCGAGCAGCAAGGGGTACTGAGCCTGCACCGGGTGCGCGAGGGGCTCAAGGAGGAACGCACCGCATGCATCAACCGCATCCGCGGTGTGCTGGCGGAATTCGGCCTGGTTTTCGGCAAGAGTCCCAAAGTCCTGCGCGCCGTGCTCACCGACGTGATCGAAGACGCCGGCAATGAGCTCAGTCCCGCGGCGCGCCGGGTGCTCAACCGTGCCCTCGAGCATTGGCGCGAACTCGACGAACACCTGCACTGGTGCGACCAGCAGGTCGGCCTGCATGTGCGCAGCAGCCCGGCGGCCCAGCGGGCGACCACCATCATCGGCATCGGCGAACTCGGCGCTTCGGCCCTGGTCGCCGGGGTCGGTGACTTCTCCCAATTCCACAGTGGCCATCAGTTCAGCGCCTGGCTCGGTCTGGTCCCCAGCCAGAATTCCAGCGGCGGCAAGACCAGTCTGGGGCGCATCACCAAACGCGGCGACGACTACCTGCGCACCTTGCTCATCCAGGGGGCCAAGGCCGCGGTGATGAGCGCCGAGCGCCGCGACGATCCCATCTCCGCCTGGCTGGCGCCTCTGATCAAGCGTATCGGTTGGCAGAAAGCCTGCGTGGCCATGGCCAACAAGAACGCCCGCATCCTGTGGGCGGTGATGACGCGCGAGCGCGGCTTCGATCCGCACCACGTCAGCGTCAAACCGTCCGCCAAGCAGCCGGCCCCAGAGGCCGGCGCGGGCATCCCGGCCATGGCTGCCAGCTGAGTCAGCGGCAGCCAGCGCCGACCGATCAACCACTACACCAAGGTTCAGTTCTTCCACCAAAGACGTGCGTTCGAAGATGCATTGACAGGTCAGACCGGCAGCTGGCGAACTCGACTAACCCAACGATGCGGCCCTCGCGCCTAACATCGTGGACCGGATGGAGTCCAGCTGAGCGGTTCGTATCTGGGCCCGCGCTGCCAAGTGCAACAAGGCCGTTTGTAGATGTGCAGTCTGTTCTCTGTCGCCATGCATCGTCTTACCGTACGCTTTCGTGAAGGAAAAAAAGATGCAACGCAGCTGTTGACATTTCGGGAAGTCCTTGTAGCCGGGTTAGGCATCGTAGGCACGCAGGAGACGGTCAAAATCTTCACGCAGCGCTGACAGGTCATTCAGAAATGATGTTGGTTCGAAACCGTAAAGGCCATTCCAAGGAAATGACCGTTCATTTCCAGGGTAGCGAAAACGTTCGGATTCATGTGGCTCGCTTCGCTTCAAGGCTGCAATTTCTTTCGCACTCAGTTTGCCATAGGATGTTTCAAAAGGGATACAGAGTTCGAAGCGTTTGCCAGGGAAAAGTGATTTGTAGCGGTTGTGCAAATGTTCCAGGTTGTGCCCAAATTTTTCAGAGGGAGACTGTCGGACGATTGCACCCTTCAAAAAAAGCTCGACCGCATGTGCCGCCAAGAACATGATTACCGATGCGCGCTCAAACGTCGCTTTGCGCGTCGAACGTGCAAGTACCCGGCAGAGCCGGTCGGCAGAGTCCAAATAGGCAGTGGCGTATGCAGCGTACTGAGCCGATGGTGCGAGGATAGCTACAGAGTCCGAAGTGAGAAGATTCCAAGGTCGCCGACGTCCCATAGACGAAGCCTAACGCCTAAGGTAAGCGGCAAATACCGGCGGCGCTGACAATGCCCGGTGAGCGCAGACCGAAAGACCGCCGGTATTTGTCCGCTTGACCGACGGGTTAGGCATCACGCCACGTTCCCCGGATAAGGCTGCGCGAGAGCGTTTCGAGAAGAGACTCCTCGGACTGAAATAATGAGAAGGCTGAAATGTTGTACTTTTCAAGTCGGTCCATTACCACGGCTGCCTCAGAGCAAGGAAGCGTATATTTCCAGAGCCGATCTTGGCCCAGTTTATTGAGCTCAAAGACTGCGGCATGGCGGCCAAGACTCCAATGCCCATCCACAAATTGAGCGCAGAGGGTGTACTCGCCTTGTTGCAAAAAATGTCGTGGATGCGATCGGACATTCGGACCCGGCACATGCAATTGAGGCTCGTTTGAAGAGCCGCTCTTACCTTGACCACCATATTCCTGATACACATAGATGGCAACACGATCACCGATGGGATTTTGGAAGGCAAAATATGAAGCGATGTAAAGTGACCGAGTCCAATCGAGAAGTGGCGAAGGAAATCCGTGGTGACGAAGATAGACAAGGTAGTCATAGTTGGGGAGTGAGCCGAGTCTCAGCGCACCGTATTCTTCGAACCTTTTGGCAATGCTTGCGTAGTCGATGTCTTGCCATGAGTGGGAGGTAAAAGTCTCAACCTGCGTTTTTGCAATTGCGGCGATTCGATAGTAGTCAGCAAGAAGCGTAAACGTCGGTCTCGCTCGATCCAGCGTAGTTTCGAGTGGCCAGTCATGGCTGCCATGGCCTCGGAAGAGAAGATGGGAGATATTGCCCGCGGACGGGATCACGGCGGCCGCGTTCGCTGCTGTTAGGTCGCAGATTGCGGCCTCCAGGTCGGCCCATGTGTTGAGATCGCACTGTCGTTCCATATGATGCCTAACGACCTAGTTGAGCGGCGAACACCGGCGCTCGACTGCCAAACACACAGACCGTGCTCATGCCGGTGTTTGTCCGCTCGAACGACGGGTTAGCCATCACGGCGATTCTCCCCACATACCACCGGCAAATGCCGCTGTATCGCGGATTCTTAGAACGACCGCGGAAGTATAGGAGCGGCCCTCCAGGTCGCAATACTTGATCTCGACCGGAATAGCTGCGCCGATTCTCCAAAGTGAGCCTCCGTCGGAATGGTTGCCCGTAACGCCGAACGAGTTTGTTACCGTTTGACCATTGAGCAATAGCGGAATTAATCCTTCCTCGGAAAAACACCGAAGTACAGCGTTCTTCAACGGCGCAAGCTTGATCTCAGATAATGCGGCCGGCTCCATGGCGCCTACGACCTGTGCTTGCAGCGCAACCAACCGTACTGTTACCGCAGGGCGAGTCCCGCCGTTGATGACAGCGAGCTCATACAGAATGGAGACATTTCCACCACTGTGCGTGCGCACCATAGCCGATACTACCGGACGATTCGATTGGCGCCAGAGCCGCCCAGTAAACCACACCGAAAGACCCGACATCGCAACCGCCGCGACCGAAGCGAAGGTTCGCAACAGATCAGCGAGATCGGTGCTCATGATGGCTAACTTGATATAGCCCGCAAGTAATCCACGGGATAACATCGGCCTGCCGGATAACAAAGTAACCGCGAAAAACGCAAACTCGTGTTCATTAAGATCTTCTTTGTTGGATTGCCGGATAAAAGCGTCGAATAACAATTCTGCCAAATCCAGCAGCACACGTAATTATGCTCTTAGACGAATTATCCGTATCGGGATACTGGAAGCAATGTAAATATTGCCAAGATCTAACCTGTGCAGGCGTCTTTTCCAGCGGAAAGCGGCCTTATTGCTGGCGGGCGGCCGCATGGCGGGCTGCTACGATTCAATTTCGTAAGAATTGAGGGGCCGCTATTGGGACAATTCTGAAAAGTCCGCAATCGGTCGAAACCGCCCGTTCGCTTTTTTCGGAAGCGGTCGCTCAAAATCGCTCCGCTGATTACTTTATCGGCGCACCGCCACTGGCCGCTNNAGGCCGAGGAGCAGTCATTGCCGGAAGCAACCTTGACCGTCCGGAGTTGGACAGGTTGAGCGGGCGATTATATCACCGTACCGACCACCTTTTCCGCATTCCATTGCGGACGAATTGACTTGTTGGTGTCCCGCCGGTGCGGGGCGCTGGCGGCGACCGGCAACGCTGTCCCAGAGGGGCAGGTTGCACTATGTGCAATATGCAAACTAAGCCGCCGAATGCCGGGTGCAATCGCACAACGTGCCGCCATGGCGCTGTATGATCCAGCCATTGACGTTCGCTCGGGTGAGATGGGGCATGGCAATACTGGCCAAGAAGCAGTTCGACACGGAGGCTGTATACAAGCTGCGCTTTGGCGGCGCGCGGGACACCGTTGCGCTCCTTGGCATCATGCTCGCCGGGCTGTTTACCAGCCCCTCGCTGGCCAGCCTGAACGTGTTCGGGGTGTCTTTGGCGCCGTGGTTGCCGATGGGGCTGGCCTGCGTGGGCGCGAGTTGGCTGACGCATCGCTTCCTGCAGGAAACGACCGCCACGCAACACGTACTCGAAACGGAGCTGGAGATCATCTCTTCGCCCTCCCCGGCCACCATGGGCCCCGACGGGCAGTTGTACGTGCAGGACCGGTCTGGCAACAAGAAGCCATGCCGGGGCCTGTTGTTCGGATACACGACCGACCGGGGTGAACCGGTGTTTGTCGATGACGAATCGCTGATGCAGCATGTTTTCATCATCGGCCAGTCGGGCGTCGGCAAGACGGTCGCCGCTTCACTGCTGATGTTTCAGCAAATCCAGCGCGGCGGCGGGGTGATGTTCGTGGACGGCAAGCTCGATGCCAAGAACATCGAGTCGCTCTACCACTACTGTTGCTGGTGCGGCCGGGGACAGGACTTCTTGGTCATCAACCCCGGCGATCCCGCCAACAGCAATACCTACAATCCGATCTTGAACGGCGATCCCGATGAAGTGGCCTCGCGGATTCTGCTGTTGATCCCCTCCACCGCGTCGTCACCGGGCGCCGATCACTACAAGCAGGAAGCGAATCAGGGTCTGATCACGCTGGTGCAGGCGCTGCAAGCGGCCGGCTGGGCCTATACGGTGATGGACTTGTCGGTGCTTCTCGGCAACAGCAAGGCGCTACAGGACTTGGAGCGGCGCCTGATGAACCAATCGGCAAAGTCGCCGGCAACGAAAAACTTCCGCCTGTTCCTCGATAAGTTTCGTATTCCGGCCACGGACAAGAACGGTCAGGGCGGCGAAATCGACGTAACCAAATTGAAGAATACCTTTGGTGGCGTCGGCGGCAGACTGTTCGCTTTCGGCAGCGGTAAGTTCGGTGAAGTGATGAACACGTACACGCCCGATGTGGATATGTACGACGCTTTGCGACAGAACAAAGTGATATACGCAGCTTTACCCACGATGGGCAAAAGCGAGGCTGCGCAGAATTTCGGGAAGATCATTGTAGGCGATTTTCGTACTGCGGTGTCGTGGATTCAGGCGTTACCCGAGGAGTCGAGACCGTCACCGCCCTTCCTTTGTTTCTTCGACGAAGCGGGTGCGTACGTCGGGGAATCGTGGCCGCGTATTTTCGAGCAGGCGCGCTCTGCGAAGATCATTCTAATGCCTGCAGTGCAGACGTTCGCCAACTTCAAGGCCGTCTCCGAGGAACTTGCCGAGATGGTGACCGGCAACACGTGGATCAAGCTCTTTTTCAAGATCGGCACGCACGTAAGCGCGCTCGAAGCCGCCGAGTTGATCGGCATGGAGATGGGCAAGATCAACACACTCACCGAGTCCAACAGCAGTTCGCTCTCCGCCCAGTTCCTGCAAGCAGACCCCGACTTCTCCGGCAGCGCCGGCAGCGGGCTCGGACAGGGTTCGCGGGAACAGGAAGACTACCGGGTCTCCGCCGACGACCTCAAGGCATTGGATCGTGGCCAGTGCATCATGACCTACGGTGGACGCGAACTTTACGATCTGCGAATTCCATTGCTGAAGATCGACGCCGAGACAGCCAAGCGTTTTGGCCCGACGCGGATCAATCACTACCGGCGCGAATTCCGCTTGGGCGCCAATCTGTTCACGGACAAATCACTGGACCGGCTGTTGAAACTGGACAAGCCGGAAAAGCCGGCCGGACCCAGCAAGAAGGGCGGCAAGAAACAGGATTCGGATACCGGCGGCATCGACGGTATTGAAAATGACGAATGACAAGGTGAGTGCGCCATGAAGATCGGAGGGTTGCATGAACGGGAACTGGGGCTTGGGCGTGATAGCGGCCCTGATGGTAGCGGTGATCCTGCTTATCTGGACACCGACGAGGCAGTTGCTAACGGCGACAGTCTCAACCTTTTTGACCCCCGCGTTTTTGGGGTGTCTGAGGGCGAGTTGGCTATGGCTTTTCTGGCTGCTGAAGAAGATTCTGATCAGCCATCGGACCTTGATCAAAAATTTAGTGACGCCACGGTGCATCATTTTCCCGACAATCGAAACGGATCGCGACAAAAAAAAACGCCAAAGACGATAAACCGCGTCACGGCGGAAGACTTCGCCACCGGCACGCAGCGGCAGGCGTACCTGCTGGTCGAGAAGATGAAGGACGATCTGTTCGGCCACAAGAGCACGACCGAAACGCGGCGGGCCGCCATCGAGTTTTTCTTTTCCGACGAGACTACCGCCGACGATACGTTCTATCTCTGCTGCGAAGTGCTGGAGGCCCGGTGCGACGTGGTGCGGATGCGCTTCCAGTACGAATTCTGGCTGCGCTGGAAGCAGTTCGCAGAGCCTTTCCCCTTCGATGCCTGCGCTGTGCCCGAGCTGGTTCAGACGGAGGTGATGATGTGCGCCGGTCTGGAAGGGTTGTATCTGGCCCGCGAGGCGTGGGTGCGGCCGGGCATCGGCACTGACGAGCTACTGGCGTTGGCGACCAACGGCAAGCGTGATGAAGCCGTGATGAAACGGCACTTGCTGGCGCTGTACCTGATGGAGGAGCGTTTCCTGATGAGTCAGGAAACAGGCATGTGGTACTTCACTGGCCGGAATCCGCAACTGGCGCGCATGCAGTTCGCACGCACTGCCGGTTATGAAGTCGTCAGAGGCGGCTCGATCTACTGGTCGGCAATGTTCCCGAGGTTCTGAGCGCTGCGCGCGGCACGTTCGGGTTGGGCAATGCGCTGACGATCCGGGTTTCGCCTTGCGGAGGTAGTTGCTGTTGCGCAGGCAGCGCAATGCGGTCAATGGCGACCTGTTTGGTCACGGCCGTATAGGTGAGAAAGCCGGCCAGTGAATAGGGGTCGATGGATTGGTCGTAGCGGAAATCGTCGCCATCTTTTTCGCGATACCACGCGTTGGCTACGATATCCTTATTCGCGTCCATGGTGAGCGCGACCGCAAGACAGTCGCGTAGCGCGCCGTCGATTACGGGTTTCGCCGGCCTGGTACCTCCAATGAAAACGACGTGCACGGAGTAGAAGTCACCTGTGGCCTTGTCGTATTCACGCTCGGGGCTCGAATACACGCCCCGGCTTCGGCCGCAATCGAGCGGCGTAATCGATTGACTCGGGTCTGCGGCCAACCCCACCTTCGCACAGGAAGTCGCTGGTGCCGTCATAGTATTGATAGTCGCGCCCAGCGGCGGGGTAAGTTTTGATTCAGCGTGCGCTCGCAGGATTGTGTCGAGGCTGTCGCGCAGTCGCCGCGCGCCTGCAAACACCCCATCCTCCCCGGTGTCGAGGACGAGCTTGACCGCAGCGCCGATGTCGCCCACGCGCCATCCAACGATCTTGACGCCCGATGCCGCCTCGAACTTGTGTAACGACTCTTGCAACACGAGCAAGTCCTGCGCCCGGCGCTCGACTTCATTCGTAACGCGGTCGGCAAACTGCTGATTGAGCGCCCCGGTGGCCGCCGCGATCTCGTTCGCGACACGAGCGGAAGAGCCGTGTGCATGTTCGGCCGCGCGCAGCAGTGCGGCGAGGAATATACAGTCAAGGGGGGCAGGATCGCGCTCTGGCGCGGGCTTTTCGCAGCGCAGCGTATTGCGTGCAGCTGGTACAACCCCCACGCGACCGGCAGCTCGCCGGGCTTGACGATGTCGTCAGCGGCCACCACGAGTGACCAGCGCTCGCAATACGCTGCAAAGCGCTCGGCCTTGGCCGGGTTCTTTCGCTCACGCAACCAATCGGCGTGGGAAATCTTGATTTCCATTCCGTGCAGATGCAAGCCGCGCGACGGCCAGACGCTCATGACGATGGCGTCCGCCCAACCAGTCCCGCGCGCACCCGTCGCGTCCGCCACCTCGAACAGCGTGACGTGTTCGGGCGGAGCGAATTGCTTCCGCAAAGCGGCGCAAATGTGTTCGGTGACCGGATGTTGCCAGCGACTGGCCATTTTTATCCGCTGCCCGACGGATCGCCCAACAGTGAGTCGGCCAACTCCGCCAGAACATCGCCATGACACCACGCAGTCGGGTTCTGGCGCGTTTTGCACCAACAGCCCAAGGTTTGCCCACGGAGTTCATGCAGGCGCCGCAGAAGATGCGGTTGGTTGGGCAACCACGCCCGATACCGGACCTCAACCTCTTCGCGCGTGCCGTGAGTGCCAATGACGAAGGGATTGCCCAAGCCCGTATTCTTGAGCGAGCCATTGTTGCGCCCGATGTAGACAGTGAATGGCTCAATCTTGCAGTGAACGACGTTGGTGCCGAACGCGGATTTCATGCCACCACCGTCCGTCGATGCTTCAGCCACTTGCGGAGGCCACCGGACTCGCGCCGACTGACCGGAATCAAGTCCGGCACACCAACGACATCAATGGACCACCAACGCCAACTCTTACCCTCGCGCGGATTGCGGACGAACGAACGAGGTATTTCCGGTGCGTTCTGCGGAAGCGATTACCGAGCTGTTCCGCGAGTCGGTCGAGAGAGTCCTCGATCCGGTAAGTCTGTGTCGGGGTTGTGACGATGAGGTATTTTTCAGACGCAGCGAAGTAGATGATGTCGGCGACGGGTAACGTCACCACGCGCCCCTCACTCCGGATCACGATGCAGTCGCGTTGAGGATCACCCATATTGATTAACCACCCCGACCGACAGGTTGCGGCGGATTCTTCGGCGAGCGGGTGCGATGACGGTAGACAATCATCCGAGTCCTTTCGCAGGATTTTCGTCCCAGTCAACAAAGAAGAGTTCAGGCAGTCGATTGTGATGAACGCGGCGCCGCATCCCGTCGTCGAACACGACGACGATGCTGCGTGGACCCAGATCACTGACCGTCCCGCACACGCGCTCTGGGTGGGATTCCACGGGCGCGCCACCGACCATGGACCCCAGTCGATACATCCGCCGGCCGACATCCACGGCTTCGGTTGTTACCGCCTCACTCACGGTTGAGCTACCCCAGCGCGATCCAGCACCTCACCATCAGCGGCAAGTGTTACGCGCATGGCACCTGCGCCGGAAATGACCGGGTAGCCCCGGTCGTCGTTGCCCCGGCTATAGGTGACGAGGAACACCCGGCGGCCGACTTCGAGTCCGCCCCGCCAATCGCACTTGTCCGGCAATTGGCAACCCGCCGCCCTCAGCGCCAGCTTGGCCGCCTCCCGCTCAGGCAGCGGCTTCGCTGATGTTTGCCCCAACGCGACAACCGCCCACGACGCAAGCAGCGAAGAGGCCAAGATCGCGGACAAAGATCGGAATACCGGCATACAAAGTCTCCTATACGCACAGCTTGTTATATTACCAAACCGAACACGCTATTTATCAGCTACTGACGACAAAATGTGGAGAGCACCCGGTTCAACTTGCCTTACAGGAGGTGACGCCGCGCGGCAGGAGCGCAGCACAAAGAGGAGGCGCGCGGCGCCGCGCTGGTAACGCCGCAAATAGCGAATGGATTATCCCCACGGGCGGGCATGTCCACACCCATCCCAACAGGCGAGCGCCCTCCTGCGCCGGGTGGCATTGGAACTACTTGGTCGGGACGGAGGCCGGGGTCGGCGCCGGCGCCAGAGCGAGGCCGTACTTGGCGATAAGGTATTGCTGCTGCAGCATGGCGAGCGTATTTTCGTTGGTCGCTACAGTGACCTTGGCCATCATGCCGATTAACCCACCGGAACCATCTGCATTGGCTTGTGCCGCCGCCAGCCTTGCCTGTTGGGCAGTGATTTCCGACGCGATCTCGGCGGCACGAAGCGGGTCATCCTTGGTGGCGTTCACAACGATGGTGATTTTTGCGTCGGATTCCAACGCTTGCACACGCTGGTCCAACAGCGCCTCATTGGTCTTGAGCACCTCCAGTCGCACTCCAACCAGCGCCTTGATCAATCCACCCTCGTACTTCGCATTCTCCGCAGCCGCGTCCGTAACAGCAGCACGGACCGTCGCGAGCTGCGCCTTGAGCGACGCCAGTTGCGCCTGCTCCTCAGCGGACAACTTATGACCGCAGGCAGCCAGTGCGAAGACAACGAAGCAGACCAACGCGGCGCTGCGGGCGAAACGCTTGGGGTGGGTCATCGTAGTTCCTGACGCAGTTAGTGATTGAATGTCGGACGAGACGGACTCACTATTCACCGTCGCGGTGACGAAGCAATGCATCACTTCGTTTCATAGCGGACTGCAGCGCGCGCTCTTTCTTGACCTCCGCCACCTCGCGAGCGCGCCCCGCCAGAGATAACCCTTTAGCCGGAGACGAACCGGGTCGTTCCGCCGCCCTGCGGAGGCGCTCGACCTCAACCGCCGCCGCGACGGCGGCCCGCACGTGATCAGGCAGGCCCCGATGGTCAGCCGAAGTGTCTGGCATACGGTAGGTTTTCAACGCACGCGGCGATACATCAATGAGAGTGGCGAATTCGTCCCACGTGACGCGCAGAGTTTTCTTGGCCGCGCGCAGGATAGCCTGCTGAGGTGGTTTGGGCATGATAGTGATAGTACGCATTGCGTACCGTACCGCATCGTATCACAACCACAAGTGTCGCACCATCAACCGCTCCGGCCACGCCAGCCGCCCCCAACAGCGGAAGCAGGTTCGCCCGGAGGTCTCACCGGGAAGTCGCCATGAAGGCGACCAGAGGAGGCGCTAGGGCGCCCATGGAAGCCCCTTCGGGGCAAGGGAAAGCTGCTTCGCAGCAGAAAGACCGCCGGCAACTGTTACCCCGTGATCTGCCGTGACGGGACCCGTTCACTGCCACCCCCGTTGCGCCTTCCCCCCTAAGAGGGGGTTGCCGCCCCGACCCCAGACGCCGACATGCTCTCACCCACACACGTCGCGCCCCGGCATCCGCTGGCAACCGAAACACGTTCCATCACCAGCGACGTTCCCATCACCAGTGACTCTCGATCACCACCCACACGCCGGCACCCCCACACGTCCCAGCCCACATCCGTCGATCACGACCCACACACAACCCCCACACGTCCCGCCAGAACTCCAACACCAAAGAGAGTCCTCGTTTTTTTACCGCTTCGCCTTCAAAGCGGGAACACCGCCAACGGATGCCCGAACGGCATCCACACCGCACCGGCCTTGATATGCCACTGGATGACGTTGGTGCCCACGAATTGCTGCAGCGACAGTTCGCTGCTGTTGTGCTGCGGTGGGCGGGCCGCGACCACACCCGGATGGTCGCAGAGATCGGCGCGCGGCACGATAGCGGTCCGATAGAGAGGGATCACCCCCACGGCTTGCGCGGCCCCGGACACCAACTCGTCGAGATGGCTACTTTCTTCGCGCTCATCGGTATCGACCACGGCAGCGGCAGGTTGAAGGCTGACCGCCAGACCGAGGATGCTGGGGACGCACTCAGTGTCGGGCAACGGATTGAGCGCCGGCAAGAACCCGGTGCCGATCTCCACGATCATGGCGGGCCATTCCACCGACAACACGGAGTGCTCGGACCGCCATTGCACCTGCCACAATGCATCACGCGGATCGGATTCAATGCCGTCGTGGTTCGTGTACAACATCCCGACGGCATCCAAGGCCAACAGCAATTCGGTTGTGATGCAATAACGGCCATCACGCGTGCACTCATCCTCCGGGATGCTTACCCGAAACGCCAGCCGTCGGCGCAAGGCCGCCTCGTGCAAGAAGATGAAGACGCGGCCGTCAACGGTGCACTTGAGGCCGAGTTGATCGCGTAGATTGGCGAAGTTGTCCGGATTGCCCACCACTTCCTGAAATGCTCGCAACAAACCTTTCTGGTCAATCATGACTGTCCCTTGTTTGAATCACATTCAGCCTATTTCTGCGGCCACTTTTGCCAGAACTGCATGGCACTAGCCATTGCCCCTGCACGCAATTGCTCGACGCAGCTTTGATTGCCTGTCGGGGAGCTGGCATCGTCGTTGTACTGATCTGCGTAACGTTGCATTTCCGCCAGATCAGGTCCGCAATACTGGCTCTTGCCCTTACCCATGGCCGTACGTTTGCCCGCCGGGCTGATCGCCCACAGGCAGTAGCCTTGCCCGGCATTGCTCTTGGCAATAATGACCGTGTCCTCAGCCGGTGAGCAACCGGGCCCGACCAAGAACGGAATGACAAAGTAGACGGCGGCACCGATCAGAACGAGCAGGAGGAGAAATGCGATGTGGTGGGCATGGCCCGCCATTTGTTTACGATTCACGGAACGCATGCGGTGGTCAAGACTCCAGCGGGATGGATGGACGGCCGGTATCGGCGGGGATTGAGGGTGCGGGTGCGATCAGCGTGAAAGCTGCCACCGCGCCGGCCAACACCAGCGAGAGCATTACGCAGATGTCAGCGACCATGAGGTCCAGCCGCTGGACGAAGCTCTTCAGGAACAAGGCCAAGCCCACCGTGATCAGGAGCATGCAAAAGGCGCGGGTATCCGGGTCGATCTTCGATTGCCCCCGACACCACACGAGGGCCGCGAACTGCAGACACATCCAGCCACCGGCAAGGAGAAACCCGCTCACCCGCTCCAGCAGTATTTCGTAGCCAATCGACATCCGGGCGAGCCCGAGCGCCAACATGCCGAACGCCATGAAGGCGAATGCCATCAAGCAGTAGCACACCACCTTGTTCAACGGCTTGGCCATCTCAGTTCACCCCCAGTTTGACGGGAAGCGTTACCCCGGCCGTTTTCAGTCCGGTCTCACTCATGGCTTGCCCCCGCCAGGCAAAGGCGCAGCTTGCGGTGCCGCCCGTGTTGGCAGGGCAACCCCGGCCTGCTTCAACCCCGCCTCAACCTGTTGCGAGAGCGATGGCCACTGGTCGAGCATCCATTGCTGGGCGATGGCCGCTGAATCAGTCGCGATAAGCGGCATCTGGGCCCCCATCTTCTTGCCGACGGGCGACTGGTAGAACGTAGCGATCTCTTTCATCTCGCCTGCAGTGAACCGTTGCGCGAACACGGGAACCAAGCGGTCACCCAAGCTCCCCTCCAGCCCAGCCTTGAAAAACTGGTTCACTTCCTGCGCCACAATACCGGGCGCCCTCGGGTCCAGTCCGGGTGCGCCGCGTAGCTGCCCCTGCATCGTCTCCGAGGCGAAGGCGGCCAGCGATCCCGGCTGCGTGGTAGCGATCAGCAGGGCCTTTACGTCGGAGGCGGTGGCCGCTTGATTGATGCGGCTGGCCCCAGCGCCGAAGAAGAGGAAATAGGCGATAGCCCCCAGTGCGACGACGCCGCCCACCACGAGAACGAACGCCACCGCCGCGCCTGTCGCTCCCTTTGCCGGCGCGTGGGCCCTCATTGCCGCCTTGCTTGCGTTGCTTGCCATTGCCACCTTTCGTAATCGATGCACGGAAATACTGATCAGATGTTGCTGGCCGCCCGCTGCAGATGCACCGCGCGGCGCGCCTGCCGAAGCCTGCGGATTGCCGCGCGGATACGTTTCCGCCGCGCCGTTCGACGCGTGTCGGACTCAACTGCGTGTCCCGCACGATTGCTGTCGGCACGCTGCACGCGCCCATCGTCTGCTGTGGTCATTCCCATCCTCACTTCTCAATCCAGCCGGTAGTACACGATCACCTCGTGCCGGGCGCTGTTGTAGGCGATGCCGACAAAGCGGGAGACGCGATTGGGGAAGCCCCCTTGCACGAGCTGCTCCAGCGACAAGCTGCGCTCGCGCCGATATTCCTTAACCGCGCCGCCCAGAGCCTTTTCCTGCACCGCGAAACAACCCACCTCGCCATTGGGCAACTTGAGGCTCTTCAGATCAGGGCATACGCGCACCATGCCGTTCTCGACGTGGAACTGGCCGGACTCCAGCACGAGGAATCCGTTGGCGGGAAACGGTTGGGAGGGACCGCTGGCCGCCCCGGCCGGCGCACTGAACTCCTGCGCCGGCGATAGACCGTTCGTCATCCCCGGTGGCAGCCCGACCGCGCCGACACCGCTCGCGCCACCTGCCGCACCTACGCCACTGACAACCCCGGCACAGAGCGCCAGTCCGAGCCATAGCGCCCATGGTCTGCCCATCTCCGGGCCCGCCGCACTCATGCGGGCCGCTCGATCTCGAAAATGCCCAGCGCGCCTTGGCACGGGACGAACGGCAGCGGCAGAGGTTCGCTCAAGACGAAGCCCTGCTCCCCGGAGTACCACGGCGACGTATGCGTCCGTACGCAGTCCACGAGTACCGCCTGACCGACGATGCCGCCCAGCACAAACTCCGCCGGCGTCGGCAGCACCAGATGCGGGAAATTGTCCCGAATCCAGTGGTAGCCAAGCATGTCGAAGGTCTTGCCGGTATGGATCAGCAACGGGCCGCGATAGGACGTGCGCCACGTGCGGTTCTCCACATCCTTGATCCCCTGCACAATGAGCCACGCCCACGGCTGGCGGATGGAAAGGGCCTTCATCAGTAGGTGTCCCCGAAGCGGTGGTTGGAAAACTTCATGTACTCAGGGGTGAATGCCAAACGCACCATGTCGAGTGGCCCGTTCCGATTCTTGCCGATGATGATTTCGGCAAGGCCCTTGTCTTGCGAGTCCGGGTTGTAGACTTCGTCCCGGTAGAGAAACATGATCAGGTCAGCGTCCTGCTCAATCGCGCCCGAACCACGAAGGTCGGCCATCCGTGGGCGCTTGTCCTCGCGGTTCTCGACGCCACGATTCAACTGGGCAAGAGCGACGACCGGGACTTCGAGTTGCTTGGCCATCAGCTTCAGGCTGCGGCTGATCTCGCTCAGGCGCTGCTCTTCGTTGATGTTGGCGGTCACGCCGCGATTGCTGCTCATCAACTGCAGGTAATCCACGACGATCAGGCCCAGCTTCTTGTTCGCGGACGCGCGCCGAATGCGCTGGGCGCGCGCGAGCATCATCATCGGCGTCATTGCCGCGCGCTCGTCGATGAACAGGGGCTTATCCGAAAGCTGACCCAGCACGGCCGACAGACCCTCCCAATCGTCATTCTGTAGCTGTCCACGGCGCAGCTTCGACTGATCAATTTTGGCGCCGGAACCAATCAAACGCAGCGCCAGTTGCACCGCACCCATTTCCATGGAGAAGACGATCACCGGATCATCGGTTGGCAAAGCCATCGAATTGACCGCCAACCCGAGACCAAACGCGGTCTTGCCCATTGCGGNNTCAGCCCCAGTGTCGCCGTGTCCAGATCGGTGTAGCCGGTGGTCACACCCAGCGGTGCGTTGGGATCGGGCCGGTTGTACATCGCCTCGATGAACTCAACAGCCTCGCTGAGCAGCGCACGAACCGGGCGCGGCACGTCGCCGCTGCTCGCGTACTGGTCGGCGACATCAAACAATTGATCGGTTGCCGCCGCCACCACCTCATTGGCGGTTTGGGCGCCCGGCAGATAGGCCGCATGCAGCGTCTCGCTGGCGGCGATCACCACCTTGCGCAGGGTGGCTTTCTCGGCGACGATCTTGGCGTATTGACGGACGCTCGCTACGTCCGGTGCCGATTCCGGTAAGCGAAACAGATACTCGGCGCCGCCAATCGCGTCGAGTTGATTCTTGTCGCGCAAGTTCTGCCCCAACTGGATCATGTTGGGGACGTTCCCGAACGCGATGATCTCCCGCATTTCCTTGTAAATGATCTGGTGCGCGGTGGCAAAGAAGTCCACCGGGTCCAGCAAATCATCGATCCGTTCCATGGCCGTTGCATCGCGGAGAATCGATCCGAGAATGGCCTGTTCCGCCTCGATTGCGGCGGGCATGGGCTTACCGACCAATGGTTCAAGGTCAACCACATCGGCCTTGGGCTTTGGTCCGGTCGTGGCGCGGCTCTTGGCGGCGCTCATAGTGTGGCCGCTTTGGACACCGACTTGGCTGCGTGGGCGGCGACCCGCGCTGAACGGTGCGACACCAACGAATGCAGTTCCGGAAAGCGCACCGGCTCCGCAATCATGAAGTCGCAGGCGGTGCGCACCAGCAGTCCAATCGATTTACCCGACACCAGCGCAATGGCGCAGAGCGCCTTCCACTCGATTTCCGTCAGGTAGATGTTGGAGCGCACCATCTTTTCAACGCGCTTGGGCCGTTCCGCTGGCCGCGTCCGCAGACCGGGGAACAACTCAGCGTGGGCGAGCATGAAGTCGCAACCGCTGCGAACGAGCGCGGCGACGGGCTGGCCGGTGGCTGTCGAAAACCGCAACAGGGTGTCCGTTTCCATCGCCGTAAATGAGATGTTCGTTCGCCGCACGTAGCTCGCCCGTTCGGTTGCGTGATTCTATTAAGTGGGTGTGATCATACACCACTTCTT
>PLYG01000334.1 GCA_003153335.1 Betaproteobacteria bacterium
CGGATCGAGCGATGCGGACGCGATCATCGGCTATTGGAACCACCTGACCAACTGGCCGGGCGTATACGGCGACTACACGTACACCCCCGATCAGCACAACGGTTATCCGACCGAGGAGGTGGTCATGTCGGTTGCCAAGTCGGCGCGCGAGGGTTGCTTCGATCTGGCACCCGGCTACGCCTGATGCTGGAATCGATCGTCTCGTACGGGCTGGCGATGGGCAGCATGTACGCGCTCACCGCCATCACNNCGGTGCTCAAGAGCCTGGAGCAGCACCTCTACGTGCTCTCCACGCTCGCGGTCACGCTGATGCTGCAGCAGTTCACCGCGATCGAGTTTTCCACCGAGCCGCAGCCGTTCCCGCAGTTCCTGCCGTTCGACATCTTCGGCGTGCGGGAGCGGTTCTGGATGCCGGTCGTCGCCTGCTTCCTCGTGCTCGGCGGGCTGGAGTTCCTCTACCACCACACGGTGGTCGGCCGCGCCTTCCTCGCGGTGGCCGAGGACAACTTCGCGGCCCGTGCAATTGGGTTGCCGGAGCAGCACCTGCGCATCGGCAGCTATGCGATGGCCGGAATGATCGGCGGCCTTTGCGGGTTCGCCGGCGGCGGCGTGCTGCTCGCCTTCTTCGCCAACGTGCCGCTGCTGAACTTCTACGGCTTCGTGCCGGTCGCGCTCGGCGGCATCGGCAACAATCGCGGGGCGGTGGTGACGGGCCTCGGGCTCGGCCTGTTCCAGCAGGCCGCGAATTTCCTGGTCGGCGGCATCTTCTCGTCGGTCGCGGTGTTCACCCTGTTCATCGTCGTTCTGCTGGCGGCGCCGCAAGGCCTGTTCGGCTCGACCACGGCGCGCCGGGTCTGATGAGCGTCGTGTCCGCTGCGCGGCAGGGTGGCGACGCCGGCAGTTTGCGCGCGGTCCTGTCCGCGCTTGCGCCTTACGCGGGCCTGCTGGCGATCGCGCTGATCCTGCCCTTCGTCAGCAACGACTACTGGGCGCTGATCGGCACGCGCGCCGCGATTTACTGGGTGCTCGTCTCCGGGCTGAATCTGATCGTCGGCTTCGCCGGGCAGCTGGCCATCGGCTACGTCGCGCTCCTGACGCTCGGCGCCTACACGACCAGCGTGCTCGTCGCCGGCAAAGTCGGCGCGCCGGTTCCGGTATTCGTGGCTCTCGTCGCCGCGGGTGTCGTGGGCGCCATCTCGGGCGTGATCGTGGGCCTGCCGGCGCTGCGCCTGCGCACCTTCTATTTCGCGATGAGCACGCTCGGCTTCGCGACCATCATCACGCAGATCGCGTTGGCCTGGCAGAGCGTCACCGGCGGTGGCATCGGCCTGGCTGGCCCGGAATTCCCCGCGCCTTTCAATACCGCCTGGGGCTATTACTACTTGTGCCTGGGTTTCGCGGCGATCTGTACCTGGATGAGCGCGAACATCGGCGGCAGTCGTTTCGGCCGCGCCCTGATCGCCATCCGCGACGCCGAGGTCGCCGCAGAGGCTTCCGGCATCTCCAAGCCCCGGGTCCTGATTGCCGTGTTCCTGTTCGCCGGCGCCCTGGCCGCCATCGCCGGCGGCCTGTTCGCGAGCCTGCAGACCTACATCACGCCCGACGCGTTCACGTTCGACTTGTCGGTGTTGTTCTTCATCGCCATCCTGATCGGCGGGCGCGGCTCTATCCTCGGGCCGCTGCTGGGCATCATCGTCCTGACGATCCTGCCCGAAATCGCCGCACCGCTTGCGGCGTGGTCGACCTTTCTGTATGCGGTGCTGTTGCTGGTCATCGTCCTGGCCGCGCCGGGCGGCATCGCCGCGCTGATCGACTTCAAGAATCGCCGGCCGCTTGCAGCCAACCGCAGCATCGTGCCGCGCCCGGCCGCGCTCGTCGCCACCGCCGGCAAAGCCCTCAACCGGGAGACGCTCAGCCTGCGCGGGATCGTGCTGCACTTCGGCAGCGTGCGCGCCATCGACGGTATCGATCTCGACGTGGCGCCGGGCCAGGTGCACGGATTGATAGGCCCCAACGGCAGCGGCAAGACAACCGTCCTGAACGTCATCTCCGGCTATTACGCAGCCTCGGCCGGCACGCTGACTCTCGGAGCGTCGCCGCTGCCGGCCGGAATGCCCGGGCTGCGGGCCGCCCGTGGCATTGCCCGTACCTTTCAGACGCCGCGCATTGTCGGCGAAGCGTCGGTGCTGCAAAACGTGATGATAGGCGGCACCATAGCCGGCAAGGGGACGTTTCTCGAGTCGATGCTCACGCTGCCGCGGCACCGGCGCGACCAGCGCGAGCTTGCCGCGGCAGCGCACGCCTTGCTCGAAGTCGTCGGGCTGGAAGCGCTGGCCGAGGTCCGCGCCGATCGCCTGCAACACAGCGAACTGCGCTTCATCGAGATCGCGCGCGCGCTGATGCTGCGGCCCGACTTCCTGCTGCTCGATGAGCCTGCGGCCGGCCTCTCCAGCGAGGAGATCCTGCGTCTTGGCGTACTGATCAAGGCCATCAGCCTGCGCGGAACCGGCGTGCTGCTGGTCGAACACCATGCGGACCTGATCTTCGACATTTGCGATCAGGTCACCGTGCTCAATCTCGGCAAGGTGCTTGCAGCCGGAACGCCGAGCGAGATTCGCGCGCACAAGGAGGTCGTCAGTGCCTACCTCGGCGGCTGAACCGCTGCTCGCCGTCGCCGGGCTCGATGCCGGCTACGGCAAGATCCAGGTACTGCATGGAGTCGATCTGCATGTGGTGCCGGCCGAAGTCGTTGCCTTGCTCGGCCCCAACGGCGCCGGCAAGACGACTTTGCTGCGTGCGATATCGGGGCTCCTTCCCACCACCACCGGCAGCGTGCGCTTCGCCGGCAGCGACATGTCCGGCGCGACGCCGCGCGAAACGGTCAGGGCCGGGCTGGTGCACGTGATCGAAGGGCACCGGGTCTTCGCGCAGCTCTCGGTCACCGACAACCTGCTGCTCGCGGGGTACGACCTGCCGCGCGGCGAGCGCTCGGCCCGGGTCGACGAAGCGCTCACTTTTTTCCCCGAAATTGCCGCCAAGCGCTATGAGCGGGGCGGTGCCTTGAGCGGCGGCCAGCAGCAGATGCTGACGGTGGCCCAAGGGCTGGTGCGCCGGCCGCGACTGTTGATGCTCGACGAACCCTCGGCCGGGCTCTCGCCGGTGCTGGTCGATCGCGTCCTCAGCGTCGTGGGCCAACTGCGCGCCCGCGGCACAGCCGTGCTGCTGGTCGAACAACTGCTCGAAAAAGCCCTGGCCGCCTCGGACCGAGTCTATGCGCTGGCGCAGGGACGTATCGTGCTGCAAGCGCTGACAGCAGAGCAGAACCTGCCGCACCGGCTGGAAGAAGCGTACTTCGGCCATGACGTGCAGATCGCCGCGGCCGGATAGCTGCGCAACGCCATCGGCATGTCATCCGATCTGCCCGGGTCCGCTGCGCAGGGTGCTCGCGCACTGCGCTAGAATCAATCGGCACGACAACCAACTAGGAGGAACGCCATGTCCGATGACCAATGGACCCCGAGCCTGCGCTATCCCGACCCGCACGTGACGGCGCTCGATCCGCTGTTCAGGAAATATCACCTGCCGCTGTCGAGCGTGGAGCAGCTCTACACTGGCACGCGCTGGGGCGAGGGCCCGGTTTATTTTGGCGATCTGCGCTGCCTGATCTGGAGCGACATCCCGAACAATCGTATGCTGAAATGGGACGAGGACTCGGGTGCGGTCAGCGTGTTCCGCAAGCCGTCGAATTTCGGCAATGGGAACACCCGCGATCGCCAGGGCCGCCTGCTCACCTGCGAGCATCTCGGCTGCGTGGTCCGCACCGAGTTCGACGGCTCGATCACCGTCATCGCTGAGAAGTTTGGCGGCAAGCGGCTCAATGCGCCGAACGACATCGTGGTGAAGTCCGACGGCTCGATCTGGTTCACCGATCCGCGCTTTGGCCTGCTCAGCAATTACGAAGGCGAACTTCGTGAGAGCGAATTGCCGATGAACGTTTACCGCGTCGACGGCCAAACCGGCGCGATGACGGTGATCGCGGACGACATCAATGCGCCCAACGGTCTCGCCTTTTCGCCCGACGAGAAAAAGCTCTACATCGTCGAATCGCGCAGCGAACCGCGGACGATTCTCTCCTTCGACGTCGCAGCATCGGGCGACAAGATCTCCAACCGCAAGTTGCTGATCGACAGCGGGCCGCAGGGCACGCCCGACGGCTTTCGCGTCGATATCGAGGGCAATCTGTGGTGCGGTTGGGGCATGTCGCCCGAACTCGACGGCGTGCGGGTGTTTACGCCGCAGGGCGAGCCTATCGGCCACATCGCATTGCCGGAGCGCTGCGCCAATGTTTGCTTCGGCGGAAAACTGCGCAACCGCCTGTTCATGGCGGCCGCGCATTCGCTCTACGCGCTCTATGTCAACACGCAAGGTGTTGCGGGGGGCTAGCGCATGATCCCGAATCGAGGCGGCAGTAGCTGGTCACCAGGCCACGCACTGATCGGATTCGATCTCGAGACATTCGGGAGACATTCGGGAG
>PLYG01000042.1 GCA_003153335.1 Betaproteobacteria bacterium
CCACGGATGAATCCACGCCGCCGGAGAGCCCGACGACAACACGGTGTCTGGTCATGTCGCTATTGTACGAGGCCGCGGTCCAAATGAAAAAAAAAGGCAGGGCTCGTCGCCCTGCCTTTTTCGACCTGCGAAGCGAAATGTTTACTTCTTGGCTTCGGCAGCTTTCTTGGCTTCGGCAGCTTTCGCGGCTTTGGCGGCTTTCGCGGCGGCCTTTTTCTCGGCTTTCGCGGCTTTCGCGGCGGCCTTCTTTTCAGCCTTGGTCGGCGCAGCAGCGGCCGGGGCTGCAGCGGCAGCAGGCGCTGCCGCCGGGGCCGGAGCGGCCATCGGAGCCGGCGCCTTGGCCGGCGCAGCGGCCGGGGTCTGGGCTACAGCGGTAAACGAAACCGCGGTGAATGCAGCGGCGATCAGGGTTGCGAATACTTTGTTCATTTTGTTTCCTCTGGAGTGAATCGCTAAGTTAGACAAACCCGCCGAGCGCACAAGGCGCTGTAGGCGGGCAAATTTACGGTTGGACGTAAACCTCTTGATTGTATTGCAATTTTTTCATTTCCGCAATATCGCGCGCAGACCGCGTCCAAAACCAGGTTGAAAGATCCAGCTACCGTTGCCTCGGGTTAGTTCGGGGCGGCGGCGTTCACCTTGGCCTTGGCCTTGGCCTTTTTATGCCAGCGCGCCTATCGTTGCGCCAAGAAGAGTTGCAAGCAGCTTGCTCATAGTCCTCAGTCCTCGTTGATAAGAGACACGAAGGCCGTGTCATCCGCAACAACGCGAATGCAGCAACTGCGGTTGACACGACAGGTCAGGAATTGGTCGGCGGCGAGGCGTGTTCGCGCAAAGTGATGATGGGCCAGCGGCGCTGTTCCGCAATCTGCCGCAACGCATGGTCCGGGTCGACGGCCACCGGATGCGTAACGGTTTCAAGCAAAGGCAAATCGTTGGTCGAATCGCTGTAGAACCAACTCTGGGCAAAGTCATCGAGCCGCTTGCCGCATTGGCCCAGCCACGAATGCAGCCGGGTGACCTTGCCCTCCCGAAACGCGGGTATGCCGACGATGCGCCCCGTGTAGCTACCGTCCCTCACCTCTGGGTCAGTCGCGATCAGGTATTCGACGCCATACGCCCGCGCGATCGGCCTGGTGATGAAACTGTTGGTGCTGGTCACAATGACCACCAGGTCCCCGGCCTGCAATCGCTCCTGCACCAGCAACCTGCCCGGGGCGGTCATCAACGGTTCGATGATCTCAGCCATGAACTTCCGGTGCCAGGCGTCGAGTTCCTCCATTGCATAGCGGGTAAGGGGTTCGAGGCTGAACGCCATGTACGCCGCATGATCGAGCTTTCCTGCCTGATACGCCGCGTAGAACGCGGCATTCTTCTGCGCGTATTCGTCGGGGTCGACCAGACCATGGCAGACCATGAACTGTCCCCAGCCGTAGTCGCTGTCTCCGGCCAGCAACGTGTGGTCGAGATCGAAAATCGTGAGTCGCATCGGATCAGCGCGTGTTGGCGATTCCGTTGTCGGCGGACTGCAGCAAATCGGGTTGTAGCAGCTCCTTCACGAGTGGAATCGTGACCGGGCGCTTGGTGGACAGCGAATAACGGTCCAGCGCGCGCAAGGTCGACAACAGCGCGCCCATGTCGCGGCGCCCACGCGTGAGCAAGAAGTCGATGACCTCGTTGTTCAGGTGAAACCCCCGTTCCCGCGCATAGGCCGCCAGCGCCGCAGGCTTGTCCGCGTCGGTCAACGGCTTGAGTTCCAGCACCAGCCCCCAGCCGACGCGTGTGCGCAGATCGTCGCGCAACGGCGCCTGCGCCGGCGGGACACGCGCCGTCAGCAGCAACTGGGCTCCCCCATCGCGGCAGATGTTGTACAGGGTGAACAAGCGGCCCTGCGCTGCCGCCGACAGCGTATCGATATCGTCTAGCGCGTACAGCGCGCCGGCCGCTACGCTGGCCGGTTGTTCTTTTTCAATGTCCACGGCAATTGCCATCCTGCTGGCAGCGCGCGCCTGCGCGAGCACCGCCGCCAGCAGGTGACTTTTGCCGCTCCCCGGCGCGCCCCAGGCCAGAACCGACGTATCCTTGAGTTCGCCTGCGGCGAGCGCACGCAAATGCGCGACGACCTCGCCGTTACTTCCGACGAGGAAATTGTCGAATGCGGGAGCAGCCTCCCGCGCCCACTCAAGGATAAGTTGCTGCGGCACTAGGCTTCGTTGCGATAAACGGCGCTGCCCGTGTAGGCGGTACTCACATGGCGCAGGCCGACCAGGATCGCGGCGCTGGCGGGCAGCGCCAGCAGCACACCGGTGAACCCAAACAAGTGCCCGAAGGCAAGCAAGGCAAAAATAACAGCCAGGGGATGCAAACCAATCCGGTCGCCGACCAGCCACGGGGTGAGCGCCAACGATTCGAGCAGTTGTCCGACACCATAGACGACCAGCACGCCAACCACGCCTTGCCATGCGGAGAACTGCAGCAGAGTTACTACCAGCGCCAGCACCAGACCGATGCCAATGCCCAGATACGGGACGAATATCAAGAGCCCGGTGAGCACGCCTATAGGAGCCGCAAACTGCAGTCCGACCAGGGACAGCGCCGTCGCGTAGTAGATCGCCAGGATCGCCATCACGGTGACCTGGCCGCGCAAGTACTCGGCCAGCACGCCATCGATCTCCACCGCAAAGGCCTCCGACGATATGGCCCAGCGCCGCGGGAACAGGCGGCCGATCTTTGCAATCAGCGCGTCCCAGTCCATTAAAAGGTAAAACATTACGACCGGCGTAAGGAGCAGATTGACAAAGAATCCCAGCAGCGCGACGCCGCCAATCTTGAGCGAACCCAGAACCCAGACGCCGATGTTCTGCGCGCCGCTGACGTTGTCAGCGATCAGCGTGCGCAGCGTGGCCGCATCGAACTGAAGATCGATTCCAAACCGGTCCCGCGCCCATGGCACGAACCGCTCATTGAGCCGGTCGGCCAGCTCGGGCAACCGCCGCGCTATAGTTGCGGCCTCGGTCTGCACCATAGGAACCAGGATCAGGATCAGCGCACAGATCACCGCGATCATTCCGGCAACGACCAGCAGCGCGCCGATTATCCGCGGCACCCGATGCCGCGCTCCCCATACGACAATCGGCGAACCGATATAGGCAAGAATGGCCCCGAAGAGGAACGGCGACAGGATAGGTCCCAGCAGGTAGACCAGCCCGGCAAAGACGGCAATCGCCCCGGCAATGGACCACAACAGCGCGCGCGGTGACGTCTCGGCCCCGCCGGCAACCACGTCCGCGACAGCGATGCTTTCGCTGTTTTCAGGCGTGGCGCCTTCGGGTGCAGCACCAGAGTCGGCCGCCGGAGGTGGGTCGGGAAGGGTCATTTCGAGTAGAATTCGCGTTCCGTCACTTGCCCAGGCGCGTTTTTGGTCGTCAAGTGCGATACTTTACCGGTTCCGGGACCAACCCTCAACGATGCCGTCCTCACCTGCCCCTCTTTCGTACCGCGAATCCGGCGTCGATATCGATGCCGGCGACCGCCTGGTCGAGAACATCAAGCCCTATGCGAAACGCACCATGCGCCCCGAAGTGCTGGCGGGGATCGGTGGATTCGGCGCGCTGATTGAACTCCCCAAGCGCTACCGCGAGCCGGTGCTGGTCGCCGGCACCGACGGCGTCGGGACCAAGCTCAAGCTCGCGTTTCAGCTCAATCGGCACGACACCGTCGGCCAGGATCTGGTGGCGATGAGCGTCAATGACATCCTCGTGCAGGGCGCCGAACCCTTGTTCTTCCTCGACTACTTCGCCTGCGGCAA
>PLYG01000211.1 GCA_003153335.1 Betaproteobacteria bacterium
GGCAGGTCAATACATGATGTCTAACCGCTCTGCATACACCCCGCTGCTTCACCGGCCGGTTCGCATACGAGGCAGGCACGCTGCAGCGGCTGCGCTCAAGTACATAAATATCTCGCGGGTTTGCTGCAGATAGCGCGCAACGCAAAGGCGCGGCCGGCAGGAATGCCGGCTTCGACCAGGCAACCTCGCACAAGACCAGTGAAAAAGTGAGGCCTTTGCGTGGTTGATACCGGCGCCTTGAACAAGATCCTATGCCGCGCGCCGAAACGGTTCAACAACCGGACGTGGTTTGTTGGCGTTCAACGTTCAGCATTGTTATTCACCTCCGATTGACGTTGGATGCCTGCGGCAACGAGGCGCTATTTCGCGAACTTGCGGAATTCCGGCTTGCGTTTTTCACGGAAAGCGCTGCCGCCTTCCCGTGATTCTTCCGTGTCATAGTAGAGCGCCAGCGCCTGCATGCCAAGTGCGCCTATGCCGCGGATGTTTTCGCTGTCGGCATTGAAGGATCGCTTGGCGATGGCGATGGCGGTGGGACTCATGGCCATGATCTCGGCGCACCATTTCGCCACTTCGTCATCGAGCCGCTCGTGCGGCACCACGGCATTGACCAGCCCCATGGCCAGCGCTTCCTGCGCCGAATAGCGCCGGCACAGATACCAGATCTCGCGCGCCCTTTTGTCACCAACAACGCGTGCCAGCAAGGCGGTGCCGAATCCCGGATCGACCGAGCCCACCTTCGGGCCAACCTGGCCTAGCATCGCCTTGTCGGACGCGATCGCCAAGTCGCAGAGCGTCACCAGTACGTTGCCGCCACCGATAGCAAACCCGTTCACGCGCGCGATTACCGGCTTGGGAATATCGCGGATCGCGCTTTGCATCTCTTCCACCGGCAGGCCGATGGTGCCACGCCCTACGTAACCCTCGCTCTGATCGCCTCCAGTGCAAAAGGCCTTGTCGCCGGCGCCGGTCAGCACGACGACGCCGATGTCCTTGTTCCAGCCGGCCTTGGTGAAGGCCTGGATGAGTTCCTCGCAGGTCTGCGCCCGAAACGCGTTGTAGACCTTGGGCCGGTTGATGGTGATGGTGGCTACACCGCGTTCTTCGTTGTAGATGATGTCTTCGAATGTCATGGCTCGCTTTCAGCAGGCGGTTGTGCAGAGTCAGCCGGTCATTGTAATCCCGCCCGCAACTACGGTTTGCAAGGTGCGAGACTGGGGCAACGAAATCCCGGCAGATGGGTCAAAAACCCGCCAGCGCCAACATATGCTTGGCAATCGTAAGGATAATCGTTGTAACGAAACGTCCAAGGTGACGATCATGCCATTACATTTGTCCCTGCAACGGTTTGCTTCCCAGAGCATGCGGTGGCTCGGAAGGTTGCTTTCGTCTGACCATAGCTTTTATTGCAGCGCGAATTCTTCGAAACTGTGTTTGCCGATCTGCCTGTTGTCGCTTTTTAGCGGAACGGTTCAAGCCGCAGGTTCGTATTATGACGGCGACTTTCCCACTTCGACCACCTCCTTCACCCAGGCAACGCTGACCATTGGCGGAATGCTTCGCGATGTACTGATATATCGCCCAGCTGGTGTGGTTTCACCGCCCGTATTGGTACTCTTTACTGGCACCGGAGGAACGCTCGCATACAGTTTATTGGATGAGCTCGGAAGGGAGGAAATTAGGTCCTTCGCCGACCGCGAGGGCGTGGTGGTCGTTGCTCCCATGCCGCGCCTGATGACGCTCGGAGATTGGGACAATCACAGCGCTGGATATTACTACTGGGAAACCGCGACACAGGAAGGGATCGATAGTCCGGTAAGCAGTGACGCAAATTCAAACCCGGATCTGGTATTTGTGCAAGCCATCATGGACGAAGCCATGCGCGCATATGGCGCGAATCCTGATCGAGTATATTTCAACGGCTTTTCGAATGGTGCATTCTTTTCGTACTTTGCTGCCGCAGTTTTGCATAGCCGAGTTGCCGGATTTGCCGAAACCGGCGGTGGACTAGTGCTCAGCAAGACGACTTATGGCGATCCGCCATGTCAACCAACGCCGACTGCGGGAATTATCGGCGTAGTGCGCAGTTGTTCGGTGTCTGGATGGACGCCCCAAACCTGCGTATCCAGCGGCGCTGTTCCGCGTCCTATTGCCCCCAGCGCTGTCGGCGCTGTACCCCCCGGATTTTTGCAGGCCAACGATGATGATGATGTGGTGCCTTTTGCGCATACATGCAATCTTGCCAATGCGCTGACGGGAAAGACGGATTTCATTGCGCGTGTGGTGCATAGCGGCGGCAAGCATATCTGGGATGCTGGTTTTCTACAAAATTCATGGGATTTCATGAAATCAAAATCCAGATCTAATGTTCCGCTGAATCAGGTGGTTGAGTTCTACAACACCAATCTCGATAGCTACTTCATCACTGCTAATGCGGATGAGGCAACAGCGATTGATGGCGGCAGTGCGGGGGCTGGTTGGATCAGAACTGGCTATACCTTTAAATCGGGTGGACCAACCGCCGTGTGCCGTTTCTATGGCAGCTTTGTGCCAGGCCCGAACTCGCATTTCTATACGGTAAATGCAGGGGAATGCCAGGGGCTGAAGGCTGCCCAATTCCCTGCGAACGATCCACGGAGATTGACCGTCAAGAGCTGGAATTTCGAGAGTCTGGATTTTTTGTCGACACCGCCAACCAGCGGCATTTGTCCGAGCGGAACAGTGCCGGTCTACCGCGCCTACAACGACGGCTTTGCGCGAGGCGTTGACAGCAACCATCGCATCACCAGCAGTCCGACTGCGCTGCAGGAGGCAGTGACTCGCGGCTGGACCAACGAGGGTGTAGTCATGTGCTCGCCAATCTAATGCGCGATAAGGTCGTGCAGCGTTCCTGAATTTCACGTTTAATAGCCGCGTCGGAGAAGATTGACCGGGCCGGGTCGATTGCGGTCTTTCGCGACTGTCGCAGTTCGGCCCTGAGCGGGCGTTAGTTAACAAGCACAAAAGATCGACTCGGCAACGTTAGTTGTACCGGGTATGGTGTCGCTGCCTACCCAGTAGGTTGGCCTGAACATCGGGCCGGGCATCGCCCTAGTTTCCGTGGTTGGGCCGACTTACACTTGATTATCGGTCGCTATTCGAACGTTTGATCTCGCGCTCTATGTTCAGCGGCTTCAACGGCACGCTGACGGTCAACATGAACCCGGTATGCAAGCGCATGTGCGTTCGCCCAAGCCGAGACATCGGCCCTTGGATGGTGCTTCAGTGCTTCGAGCAACGGCATTCGCGTTGCGAGCACATCGGCAAGCGAGCCACTCCAGCCATTCGGCGTGAAACGCCGATAAAGCGTATCGAGTACCTTCACAGACTCAGGGGCAGCATCAATGAGCATTCTTGCGGCAGGCGACCAGCCATCAGCGTGTTCCTCGTCGCCCGCATTCGAGAACCGCACGACGCGGGCAAGAAGCTCGTAACGCGTTTCGGGTTTCTGCGTTGCCCACGCGATCAAAACATCATTAGTTATGGCATCAAGCGGACAGGTGCGATTGCCTCTAATGTCCTGAAATAGCGTCTGGCCCATGCCGTCCTCGTCGACTGCCTGCTCGACGAGTATGTCGAGAACAACCACCGGGAAGGTCTTAGCGAGGGCGGTGATGGTGTCGCCCAAGTCCCACCCAGAGACTTCCCAGCCGCCGAGCGCTGCGATCACTTTGGCGCAGAACGCACGCGCTTGAGCTTCACGTTCGGGCTTATCGAACGCTACCTTGATCACCTCGGCCATCATATGATCAAGCTGCGCACCCTTTTCCAGCTTGACTCTCGACAGAAACTCTCTGCCCGTCGCCTTCAGCGATTCACTGATTGGCAGTTTGTCAGAATGCCTGCCAAAGATGCGCATTCCCAAAATCATAGTGGCAACCCCGTTACCACCTTGCTTGCCCTTAATTCCCTGCAGAAGCGCATGCAGTTGTTCGTCATCCAGCCCTTCATGGGCACGTCCGTGCGCAAGATTGCCAAAGGCCGTGACAAGGACCGTATCGAGCACCAGGGCTTTCATCATCCGCTTGGACGCCTTTCCCCTGATACCTGCTGATACCTGCCCCTACCTGCCAGTACACCATGTATGGATGAAGGCGCGGATCGGCGAGCACCTCATCAAGTAAAGCCTCGGTTCCCTCCGGCGAGCGGTCCATCGCCGAATTCAAAAAGCCGGCGAGCAACTGTGCACCGCGATTGTCGTCCTGGTTCTTGAGAAACTCGTTCCGCAGGCGACTCCAGCATTCTGTAAGTGAACCGCAGCCGATGGCTAGGCCACGCCCGAGCGCGAATGCCTTCGGCGATTCGGCGGCGACAATCTCGGGGAGCATGGCATCGAACTGCTCGGGATTTCCGACGAGCTGCTGGCCGAGATCAATGCACACTTCATAAACCCTCTCGTGTGCTTCAAGGGGATTCTGCTCTCCCTCATCATCGAGTTCGGCGATGTCGAGGGCGCCCCATTCAGGCGAGAGGGCATAGGAACGGATCATCCCAGCAAGTTCATTTGGACGAAGGCGTTCCTCTAGTTCCACCAGCTTCCTGAAGCTGGCTTCCGCTATCTTCCCCTTACCGCGCCTCATAGCGATGCGAACGCCGATCCAGCCCTCTGGCCAGCCGCTTCTTTCGCCGAATGCCTTTGCCAGCGCGATCACTCCATCAAACATTCCCATCCACAATAGCTGCGCAACGTGACTCGCCATCACGCGCCGTATGCGTGCCGACAGTGCGTTCCCGGAGGATTCGGCGGTGCGTGCCGTCTCGATGACGCGCGTGTACCAGTCTCTCACCTGATCGTCGTTTTGCGGGCGCAGGCCGTAGTCGCGCTTCCATGCCCCGAACTCAAACGAGTAATGGGACATGAAATTGGAGGTCTTGAGCATTTCGCTGAGAAGCGCAAGGCCAAGCTCCTGTTCGGCCGTAACGCCGCTTTCTAGCAGCGACTTGACGAATGAGGCTCGCTGGGCGGCAGTCGCATGCGTACCTGACAGGTACATCCAAAACAGTGATTTGAGCGAAACGGCCGCGGTGGCGCGCGAACCAGCAGGTTCATTCAGCACGAATCGTTTGAGTAGCGCCGCACAGCGCTCGAAGAGAGCTGGGGCATAGGCGAGAGACCGAATAGCCCGGACGATCCTGGTCTTGTTTTCGTTCTGCTCGCCGAAAAACCAGTCTGCGTTGTTCGCCGCCGTTTCTTCGATGAAAGTAAGTGTTGCGGCGGGCCAAATTGGGGCGATGTTCTCAAATACTTCTTCGCCCAACCTGTTGAGCTTGCCGAGTTGTGCCAGCATGCCGCCCACCGTAATCCATTTTCCAGCGAGTGCGATCGCACGTTCATCGTCATGAAGGTAGCCGATGCGGCGTGAGAATGAACGCAGCATTCGGGCCGATGGTCCGTTGATGATCGTGTCCTCGATTCGCTGCAAAGGGATGTCTTCGAGTGCCCGCTTCGCGAGCCTGTTTGCCAGCGCGTGAGGGAGGATCGCCCGCCACTTGCTTCGCCTTTGGACAAGCCGCCTGCGGTGAAGCTCTGCCACATGCTTGTGAAGTTGGTCAGTCGTCTGCCCCGCAAGCTTTGCCAGTGGCACCAGCTCGGAGTCGTTGCCCGCCAGCGTCTCGCCATCGAACGAATACAACAACGCGCAAGCTTTGGCGGCATCGAGCAACTCCGCGCTATGTGTCTTTTGCTGGTGGAAAAGGCGCTCGAACAGGTCGCTGTCGTTGAACTTAGTCAAGGACTCGCCGTTCTTCGCCGTCTCTGCCAGTGCGAAGGCGACGCGCGAGTTCCCTTCGGAGAATTTCGCGATAACGTGGCGACTCGGAGGCGAGATGCTCGGATAGCGGCTCTCGAGTATCTTCTCGATGAGATCGGGCGACGCTGGCTCCAGCGTGAAGATGTCGGTATTCTGCGGTTCGTCGTCATTGATGTCGTATTCGACGGTGATGACGCTGAGCGGGCAGTTGGAGTTCACAACCTTCGCCGCCAGCTTTTGATGCAGATCGGCGCCGCAGTTATCGACGATCAAAACGACGCGGTCGCCCATAGTGATGAGCCTCGACAACATCTCCTGCGGTGCGGGGTCAGGGTCATCTGAAATGTCGGTGTAGAGTGCATCTGAGCGTAGCAGAGCCCCTGTTCCGATCCGGTCATCGAAGAGCCCTTGAATGAGGCGCGTCTTGCCAACACCCGAAAGGCCAACGAGACGAACGATGCCCTTGGGCTTGGAGAGGATGCTACGCAGCATCGACAGCGCCTGCTCGGCGGTCAGCCCATTTGCGTCTTTGATCGACGGACCAACCAACCGCGTTTGCGCGTCCAGCATATACATCGCGTCCACGGACGCCGGCGAGCTGGACCAGTCTTCAAATGGACGCCAGCGCGCAAGCGGCAGGCCGAGTTTCTCCCGCACCCACGGCACTAGCCCCCGATGCTGGTTCACCCACGAGGCGATACGGCGGCGGTCGTAGAAGTCAAGCTTTAGGAACGATCCACCCGGAAGTCCCTTAACCGCCTCAGCCATCGCGGCCTTACGTTGCTTGAGCGGCCTATCGGACGTTGAGCCTTGCGAGCTGACGATTATGTAGGCGCCTCCATTCGCAGCTAGCTCGGCGATGCTGGACAGAACTACACTTCCAGGGGCCATCTCAGTGAGAATGGCACTCTTGGGCATGTCCTGAGCTTTGACTTGAAAACCTGTCGCCGCCTTGGGGACGTAACCCGAAATCGTCGCACCCATCTCAAGTGCTACCCGCACATCGATGCCGCCATCGCTAGCATTCTGATGCCCACCCCATGTCACGGCGGCAGCCGAGTGACCGTGGGCGCGGACTTCGCGCTCACAAAGATAGCCCACCAATGATCGCAGATCGCTGTCATTGAGTTAGGCGATCTGATCGCCTGTGACATCGAGAATCATCGCGCTATTTTAGTCGAACGGTCCCGCAACACCTTGGAAAGATCAGCCAGTCCTACCGCGGCGCTAGCGATGGCAGGGGGAGGCGCGTAAGTAAACGCACGAATTGCTTTGGCCAGCGACCAGCGTCCCGATATTTGCGGTAAGTGATGGCCCTTTATCGCCATCCCGGCAACTGGTGGCGGTGAGGATTGCATAATCGCAGACACTGTGCCTCAATGTCCGGATCGGGTCGCTATGCACATCTCTACATAGCGACCCTTGGACTAAACCGCTGACGCGGTAGTTGCGCGTTATCCGCCGGATTTACTGGGATGTACAGGAAGTTCCCATCGGAGAACGATGGAGTTGCTGCTTGCAGCACTTCACTCAATCCCGATAAGGAGCTTAACCATGACCCCTCTACGCCAGCGGATGCTCGAAGACATGGCTGTCCGTAACCTCGCCGAGAACACCCAGGCGGCCTACCTGCAACAGATCATCGCCTACGCAAGACACTTTCACCTCCCGCCGGAAGAACTCGGTCCGGAAGCGATTCGCGCCTATCAGGTCCATTTGACGCAGACCCGCATGCTCTCACCCAGCAGTGTCAGCGTCGCCACCGGGGCGCTGCGCTTCCTGTACAAGGTGACGCTCAAACGCGCCTGGGCGGTCGAAGAGATTCCGATGCCCAAGCGGCCCTTCAAGCTGCCGGTGATTCTTAGCCGCGAGGAAGTGATGCACTTCCTGGAAGCGGTCGACAGCCTCAAGCATCGCGCGATTCTCATGACGGCCTATGCGGCGGGCTTGCGCGTCTCCGAGGCCACCCACCTCAAGGTCACCGACATCGACAGCCAGCGGATGATGCTCCGCGTCGAACAAGGCAAGGGGCGGAAGGATCGCTATGTGATGCTCTCGCCGCGGTTGCTCGACATGTTGCGCGGGTACTGGAAAGCTGTCCGGCCGACGCTGTGGCTGTTTCCGGGCGACCTTCCTGGTCAACCGATTACCCGGGGCGCCGTAGGTTTGGCCTGCCAGAAAGCGCACCGTGCTTC
The DNA here is from genome assembly GCA_003153335.1 of Betaproteobacteria bacterium. GTDB lineage: Bacteria > Pseudomonadota > Gammaproteobacteria > Burkholderiales > Casimicrobiaceae > PALSA-1005. Next base: position 7,985 of record PLYG01000211.1, read on the forward strand.
AGGAATCACCAAGCCGGTCACTGCGCACTCGCTGCGGCACGCGTTTGCCACTCACCTGCTGGAATCGGGCACGGATGTGCGCACCATCCAGCTCCTGCTTGGTCACCGCAGTTTGGCCACGACATCGCGTTACTTGAAGGTCGCCACCAGTACCGTGTGCGCTACGACCGGTCCGTTTGATTTGTTGCCCAAGGTCGAGCCACCACCAACGCCGCCGACACCACCCGCACATTTCTGAGGCGGGCGGTGCGCGCCGCCGGGCTCGAAGTGGCGGACATCTTTCGCCAGGCCGGGCCTGCTTACCGACAACAACACGCTGCCGGCCTCAGCCGTGGGCAGCGCTGCGTCATGAGCGCGATCGAGCGTTGCCGCACGGCCGCGCTCGGCGGCCATGTCGAGCAGTGTGACGCCTGTGGGCACCAGCGCATCGCTTTCAACAGTTGCCGCAATAGACATTGTCCAAAGTGTCAGTCCCTGGTGCGCGCGCAGTGGCTGGAAGATCGGCAACGTGACCTCCTTCCGGTTGAGTACTTCCACGTAGTGTTCACGGTGCCCGAGGAAATCGCCGCGATCGCTTACCAGAACAAGGCTGTGGTCTACGAGATACTATTCCACGCCACCGCCGCGACCTTGCGCACCATCGCCGCCGATTCCAAACACCTGGGCGCCGAGATCGGCTTCATCGCCATCCTGCATACGTGGGGCCAGAATCTGGCGCATCACCCGCATCTGCATTGTGTGGTCCCCGGCGGCGGTCTGGGTGCCGATGGCGAGCGCTGGATTGCCTGTCGGCGGGGATTCTTCCTGCCGGTCCGCGTGCTCTCGCGGCTCTTTCGCCGGTTGTTTCTGGCGCAGTTGCAGGATGCCTTTGACGCTGGGCGCCTTCAATTCTTTAACGCGCAGGAACCGCTGCAGAGTCCCGCTGCCTTTGCCCGCTATCTGGCGCTCGCCCGACGGGTCGAGTGGGTGGTTTACGCCAAGCCACCGTTTGGCGGCCCGCAACAGGTCCTCGAATATCTCGGTCGCTACACGCATCGGGTGGCTATCTCCAACAACCGTCTGCTCGACTTCGTTGATGGCAAGGTCCGCTTTCGCTGGAAGGATTACCGCCACGACTCGGACCAGAAGGTCATGTGCCTGGAGGCACAGGAGTTCATCCGCCGCTTCCTGCTGCATGTGCTGCC
>PLYG01000266.1 GCA_003153335.1 Betaproteobacteria bacterium
GCGCGTCTGGCCGCTGGCGACGGTTCGCGCTAATGCACAACTGCCGAGGGTCGTGGAGGACGCGCGGGCGTCGTCGCATCCCATGCGGATTGTTCCGCGGACGGGAAAGACAATGTCGCGCTGCTCGTGATGGCGGTGCCATTGCGTCGCGCGGGCCGGCTTGTCTGATCTGTGCCGTCAGTTGCGACGCGTGGGGGCGGTGCAATCATGGCGCGAAGTGTCTCGCGAAGACCGGAGGGTGTCAATGACTTTGAGACACCGCGAATTGACGATACTGTGCCCAGCATCACGGGGCAGGTCCGCGCGTGCCGCCGAGCGCGGGAAACTCGTCCTTCTCTGGACCCGATTTAGCGCGCAGGATTGCAAGGCGCCGCTTCATTCCTTCAATTTCGACGACTTGGCTCGCGATGATTTCCTCTGCGAGTTTTCGGGTGAGTGGATCGCGGCCGTGAATCAGCACCAGCCGCGCCATCTCCACTGCGCCCTCGTGGTGCGGAATCATCATCGCGAGAAAATCGATGNNCATGTCGCGCATCATGATTAGATGCACCCCGAACGGGTTTTTGCGGAGCATAGGGCCATGCCTGGGGCCCGCTGCCGCGTGCTGTGATTTGACTTGGATCAAACCACCTGCCGCTAGATCGAGGTAGCCTTAAAATCAGAGACGAAAATCGGCAAAGAAATGCAAATGGACTCCGTACTGTTTTCTGGCCTATTTGATCTGTCGTGGTGGCAGCTGGTGATGGTCGCCTTGGTGCTGACCCACATCACCATTTCCGGGGTTACAATATTCCTGCACCGCCAGCAGGCGCACCACGCGCTCGATTTGCACGCGGCGGTCAGTCATTTCTTCCGGCTATGGCTCTGGCTTACCACGGGCATGGTGACGAAAGAATGGGCTGCCGTGCACCGCAAGCACCACGCCAAATGCGACACGCCGGAGGATCCGCACAGCCCACAGATTCTAGGCCTCAACCGCGTGCTCTGGGGCGGAGTATTTCTGTATGTCAAGGAGGCCAACAAGCCCGATACCATTGAGCGCTACGGCCACGGCACTCCGGACGACTGGCTCGAGCGCAACCTTTATTCGAGGTTCACGAGAGTCGGGCTGACCCTGATGGGCGTCATCGACATCATCCTGTTCGGCATTGTTCCGGGCCTGCTGATTCTTGCGACACAAATCGCATGGATACCGTTCTGGGCAGCAGGGGTGATCAACGGCATCGGTCATTACTGGGGCTATCGCCATTGGTCCACGCCGGATGCGAGTACCAATATGGTGCCATGGGGCATTCTGATCGGCGGCGAGGAGTTGCACAATAACCACCACGCCTACCCCACGTCGGCCAAGCTCTCGAACAAGTGGTACGAGTTCGACATTGGCTGGTTGTATATCAGCATGCTTGCGGCACTCGGGCTCGCCAAGGTCAAACATGTTGCGCCGACTGCGCATTTCGCCACGCCCAAGCCGGCCGTGGATGCTGATACGTTGCAGGCGATCATCAGGTGCCGCTACGATGTGCTGGCGAAGTACGCCCAGTCGCTGAAGCGGACCTACGCCGAGGAACTTGGCAAGCTGCGCCGGCTCTCGCCGCAGGAGGCGCGTGCGCTGCAGACCGTCGAGCCCTGGCTGGTTCGTGACGATAAAATGCTGCACGACCTCGAGCGCGCACGGCTCGCCGAAGTGTTGCCGAAGTCGCACGCGCTGCAGACCATGTATTCGATGCGCCGGGAACTGGCCGCGCTCTGGGGACGTTCCACAGCCTCGGGCGAACAACTTGTCAAACAACTGCAGGACTGGTGCCGGCGCGCGGAGACGAGCGGGATTGGGCCTCTGGTCGAGTTCTCGCAGCGCTTGCGCTCTTATGCCTGAACCGGGGCATCCGCCCCGTGCCCGCCCCCCAATCTCCACCGAGGAGCTGTCGATGACTGCAAGACTGTTCGAATCCACGTTGTACGCAGTGCTGCTCTGCGCTTCCTGTGCCGCGAGTGCGGCATCCCCTGCTCAATCGCTCCGGATCAAGCTGCAGGACTCGTCAACCGATCCGGCGATTGCGCACATGCGGATCGTCATCGACCATGATGCGCTCAAGTCCGGTCGCGTCACGTTCGAGGCCCAGAACCAGTCGAAGACGCTGGTGCACGAGGTCCTGATCGCGCGCGATGTCGGCGCCGGGAAACTCCCGTTCAATGCCAAGACCGACCGGGTCATCGAGAGCCGCGTGCACCGGCTGGGTGAGATTTCCGATCTCGCGCCCGGGAAGACCGGCAAGCTGACCCTGAATCTCAAGCCTGGTTCCTACCTGCTGTTCTGCAATCTGCCCGGACATTACAAAGATGGGATGGTTACCAAGCTGACCATTGCGCCCTGACTGGGTACGGCGATCGCGAATCCACAGGCGCCGCTGTCTCAGAAGTCGAGTTGGCGCAATGAGGATGTTCCGCTCGAGGCACCTCACTCGACCTTTAGGGTCCCCGTCATGTTTGGATGCAGCGTGCAGGTGTAGGCGAACTCTCCTGTCTTGCGCGCCGTGTACTTCCACGAGCGGTTGGGAGGGATGTCGTGCGAGTCGAAGACGCCTGGTGCCGTAACAGTGTGCGGAAACGGGTCCTTGTTGATCCAGGTGACCGTCTCGCCACGTTTCACCGTCAGTGTCTTGGGCTCNNGGTCGCGGCGGCGATTGCGCCGGCGTGGAGCAATCCCCACGCGCAGACTACTAGCGCAACCGCGAGCCGTTGCTTCCACTCTTGCCCATCCCGTTGCCCAGGCCGGGCGCTCATGCGCCGCGCACTTGCGGTGGATGCGGTCCTACTTGGCAAGCGTCGTCTGGATCTGCTTGGCGTGCTCGAGGTGCCCCACGAAGGCTGGCCGCACCTTGACTATCAGTGCCTTCAACTCTTCGTTCTTGGCGTTGGGGATCAGCGTCTTGTCGATCGCGTCGAGAACTTGCTCATGGTAAGTGACTTCGTGATCGATGTAGGCCTTGTCGAATTCGGCGCCCTTCAGGGTCTTGAGGTGCTTGACGTTTTCCGCGCCGCCGGACTTGAGGCTCTGGCTGGTCGGATTGTCTTCCGGCGTGGCCTTGAGCTTCTTGACCAAAGCAGTCGCCTGTTTGTTGACGCCGGTATGGTCGGTGACCATCTGCTTGCCGAAGGCCTTGACATCCTTGTTGCTGCCTTTCGATTGCGCCAGTTTGCCAGCGTCAATATCGACCTGGTTGGCGGTAACCAAGATGTGCGCGATCTGCTGGCCGGTGGGCCCGGCGCCTTGCGCGAAGGCGCCGCTTGCGCCGAGGAACAATGCACTCGCAAAAACAATAATCGAAGATTTCATGACTCGTCTCCTATGCCGCTTATAGACCATGACACAAATAAATTACGGAACTACACCCTTGACCTCCTCATTCCCGCCGCCGCTTTCGCGGGGACAGAGTTGCGAAAATCCAGTGTCGTTACAAGTAAAGTAAAAACACTAAGTCGCCATCGAAGCGTTGATCAGCAAGCCCATTACGTCAATAGGTCTTTGCATCGTCACGTTTCTGCCAGCCACTTGAAGTGTCTGAGCTATTTTGCCTGCCAAGTCTGTACGCTGTCGCACAGACGCCCGATCTGCCGAGCCGTTCTCTACCATACATCCTGCGTCAATGGCCAAAGGCAAGCCGATGACAATCTCGTCTGCCCGCGGTCTAATGTGACCCACAAAGGCTACAATTCGCTTCTGCATCACTTGCCGGAACCATCCTCAATCGCCTCCGGCAGAAAGGCGTCCGCGTGGATATCGAAGAATTCATGCTTGGCTACAAGACAGCCTGGGAACAGCACGACGAGCAGTTGCTGTGCAATCTCTTCGCCAAGGACGGGACCTATCACAACACACCGTTCGCCGAGCAGCGTGGGCACGAAGCGATTGCGCAGTACTGGCAGCGGGTGAAGTTGCAGGAGGACGTACGTCTTTCGTATCAAGTCCTCGCTCGAACGCCTGCGGGCGGCGTTGCCCACTGGCACGTCACCTATCAGGTGGCTTCGGAAGAGCTCTTCAAGATCTGGGCAGTGTCCACCGGAACGAGCCTGCCTGCGCGCAAACCGGGTGCCCCATTGCCCAAGCTCGCGCTCGATGGAATCCTGGTTGCCGAGTTCAACGCGACCGGCCTGTGCCAGGTTTGTCGAATCTGGTGGCACAGCATCGTGCTCGACGGAAATCGGTAAGCGTAAATAAAGTTCTTGCAGAAAGCGTGTCGCGCTCGATCAGCCTGGCAGCATGGACCGCAGCACACCATCGCGCAGAACGAAATGGTGGTACAGGGCTGCGGCTGCATGCACCCCCGCGACCCACAGGATCGTGTCTCCCAGCCAGGTGTGAATTGATGCGATCGCGCTGCCAACGGCATGGGCCTCCGTAAGCAGCGGACCGATGCGGACGTTTCCGAGCAACGTAAGTGGATGGCCTTCAAGCCATGCGCCGGAAATCGCCGTAAGGGGGACCGCCAGCAGAAGGATGTAAAGCATCGCGTGAACGGCCTTCGACGAGAGCCGCATCCACGGCGGCATGGGCGGATCGTCCGGCGCTGCATCGAATGCGCGCCACGCCAATCGAATCAGCGCCATGGCGAATACGCCAAGGCCCAGTGTCTCGTGGAGCTGCCGGTCGAAATCCTTGGCGAGTGAGTAGACCTGCTGCTCCGATCCGCCCGGACCGTACACGAAGGCGGCGACGACGAGAATCGCAGTCGCCCAATGCAAGAACTGCGCCACCGCGCCATAGCGCAGGCGCGTACTAAATGCCGCCATCGTTGACATGCTGTTCGAGAAGAGTGCTCAGTATAGAGACATTTCTCCGCCGGCGCTGCACTTTCGACCGCCGCGTGCGAGCCCTTGATCGGTCCGGTTCCTTTGGTCAGACGGAATGACCGTGGTCGGAAACCGGGCCTGACCAGTCCGTCCGCATATCATCTCCTCCTCGGCTGCTCCGCAACGATGAGAATGGTTCTCCCGCTCCCTTTTTGCGCCAGCGCACGTTGAGTTCAGCCAGGCGGCTCTTGTCAGCCGCCTGCCGTATCAAACGGCAATATGGTGCTCGATCGCGTAACGCGTGAGATCGGCGATTGAATTCAGGCGCATTTTCTGCAGAATACGCGCCTTGTGCGTGCTGACGGTCTTGACGCTCAGGCACAACTGTCTGGCAATATCGGTGATCGATTTGCCGGCGACCAGCAAATGAAAGATTTCGAACTCCCGGTCCGATAGCAGCGTATGCGGCAATTCGCTGGATGCGGGCATGATGTTGAACGCGAGCTGCTCGGCGACGGCGGCATTGATGAACAAGCCGCCGCTCGCGACCTTGCGGATTGCGGACACGAGTTGCGCCGCGGCGCTGTCCTTGGTGAGGTAACCCGACGCGCCGGCGCGGAGTGCGCGTACTGCGTACTGTTCTTCTTCGTGCATGGTCAGCACCAGGACCGGCAGTTTGGGAGCGCGTTCCTTGACCAGCTTGATCAGTTCGATTCCGCTTCGCCCGGGCATGGACAGGTCGAGCAGCAGCACGTCGAACTGGATCAATTCCAGCGATTGCAGGACGTCGTGTCCGTTCGCCGCCTCGCCGGCCACCGTCAGGTCGTCGTTGCCTTCGAGTATGCGCTTGAGTCCGTCGCGGACCAGCGCATGATCGTCGGCAATCAGCACGCGCGTCATGATGCCGCCTGTGGCATGGGTGGCGGCAGCGGAAGCGTGACCTGCACGATGGTGCCCCGCCCGGGCCCGGACAGAAAGTCCACCTGTCCTCCGAGCAGGTAGACCCGCTCGCGGATACCCTTGATGCCGTAGGAGCCCTCCCTGGGTGACGAATCCGGATCAAAGCCCCGGCCATTGTCCTGCAGTGTCAGCATCACTTCGCCGCCTCTCTGGTAGATATGCACGCCGGCCCCGGTGGCGCAGGCATGGCGCGCGATGTTGGTTAGCCCCTCCTGCACGACGCGATACAGCGCGCTCGCGGCCGGATCGGCGAGATCGGCGCATTCCGGCGCGACCTGCAACTCGCACGCGACGCCGTGTCGCCGCGAAAAGTCGCCGACCAGCCACTCCAGCGCCGGTTCGAGCCCGAGATCGCCCAGGATCAGCGGGCGCAGATCGGCCGCAATCCGGCGGGTCGCGGCCATGGTGCTGTCGAGCAGCGCGCTCATCGCCAGCGTGCGCGTGGTGAGCTTGGCAGGATCGGAGCCCAAGTTGTTCTGCAGCCAGGCGACATCCATTTTCAGGGCCATCAATGCCTGCCCGAGTTCGTCGTGCAGTTCGCGCGCCATCCGAGCTTTCTCCTGCTCGCGGGCAGTCTGCGTGGCGATCGCAAGTTGCCGGATTTCCTCCCGGGCGGCTTCGAGTTCCCGCTCGGAGCGAATCTTGGCGCTGACATCGCGCAGGATGATGGTGAAAAACCGCTCGCTCCCGATCAGTACCTGCGAAATCGAGGCGTCGATCGGGAACTCCTCGCCGTTGGCGCGCAACGCCGAAACGACGCGCGGAGCGCCCATCCGCTTGCTCGACTCGTCGGTGTGGGCGAAGGCTTGCATGTCGTGCTGATGGGTTGCCCGGAAACGGGGAGGAAGCAGGCGTTCGATCGAGTGCCCGATAATCCGCGCGGCAGGGCACCCGAAGGCGAGTTCGGCGGCGCGGTTGAACAGGACGACACGCCCTTGCCGGTCGGTAGTAATGATCGCATCCATCGCCGATTCGATGATGCTGCGGAGCTGGGTTTCGCGCTCGTGCCCGGTCGCGGCGGGATAAGTATTGGGATCGGGCATCAGAAGTAAGCGCAGCGGCGGCGGGCCTGGTCGAGTCAGGAAGCGGGATAGTCGGACAAGTGTAGCGCACGCCGCCAACGGCGGCGATGATCGCCCTGGCGTTTGGGTGTGCCGACCACAGCACTAGGAATAATCCCATAAGCGGCCGAACCTGCTGACAGTAAATTCAGTGGTTGCCGATACCAGGAAACCGTGCGGCAATTCAAACTACAACCGAACTTCGGCGGCTCCGGCGCCGGTCGGTTGTCGTGGTCTTCCGCGCAGTGCGATGACGCGCATCCTCTCCGGCTAGCGTTCCGCAGACCGCCATGTCCAATCCTTTTGAGCCTCCCCCAGTCGCTGCCACGGTTCTGCCCTTTCTCGCGTTGGGCGGGCGCAAGCTGTTGCCGATTGTGCAGGGCGGGATGGGTGTGGGTGTCTCGGCGCATCGGCTGGCGGGAAGCGTGGCGCGGCACGGTGCGGTGGGGACACTGGCCAGCGTGGACCTTCGGCGCCACCATGCCGATCTGATGCAGGACACCGCGCATTCCGGCGACAAAGCCCGGATCAACCGGGCCAATCTGATCGCGCTGGACCGCGAAATCCGCGCGGCCCGCGAGCTGGCCAACGGCAACGGCCTGCTCGCGGTCAATGTGATGCGTGCGGTCGAAGAATATGCACAGTATGTGCGGCAGGCCTGCGAAACCGGGATCGACGCCATCGTGGTTGGGGCCGGACTGCCGCTCGACCTACCCGAGCTCACGGCAGGATTTCCCGAGGTTGCGCTGATTCCCATTCTGTCGGACGCGCGGGGCATCCAATTGGTGGTAAAGAAATGGGCGCGCAAGGGCCATCTGCCGAGCGCCGTGGTGATCGAACACCCTCGGTATGCGGGGGGCCACCTGGGCGCGGCGCGAGTCGAAGATCTGCACGACCCGCGTTTCGATTTCGAGCGGGTCATTCCTGAAACGCTGGCGTTTTTCCGATCGATGGGACTCGCCGACGGGGCAATTCCGCTGATTCCCGCCGGCGGCATCAACACCCACGAACGCGTTCGCGAACTGTTTGCGTTGGGTGCTTCGGCCGTGCAGCTCGGCACGGCCTTCGCCGTGACTGAAGAAGGCGACGCCGATCCGGCGTTCAAGCGCGTGCTGGCCGGCGCGCAGCCGGAGGATATTGTCGAATTCATGAGCGTCGCAGGCTTGCCGGCGCGGGCGGTGCGCACGCCATGGCTGGCGACGTATTTGCGGTATCTGGAAAAAATGCAGGCGGCCGCGCGCAAAAAACCGCGTTGCACTCTGTATTTCGATTGCCTGATCCAGTGCGGATTGCGTGACGGCATCGCCAAGTTCGGACAGTTTTGCGTCGATACCCAGCTCGCTGCCGCACTGCGGGGCGATGTGAAAAAAGGTTTGTTCTTCCGCGGCGCTGCAGCCTTGCCGTTCGGCGGTGAAATCCGCCCGGTGCGGGATCTGTTGCAGTTCCTGCTCACCGGCGTCCGGCCAATGCAGCTCACGGCGTAGCCCTGGAGCTACCCCATCTGTCGCTGTCCCGGCGGGCTCGCGCAAGATGCGCGCAAACCCGTACGGCTGCGCCAACTGCTCACGTGCTGTCCATGGTCGACAGGCAGGCCCGTCGGCTCCGGGTCCGCAGCATTTGATGTTGGTTTCAGCTTCCGGCGATCTGCCTGAGCGCCTTCATGTCGATGACTTCGATCTGATATCCACTGACCCGGATGATGCCGTCTTCCTGCATCTGGCGCAGAGTCCGCGAAAAGGTCTCTGGCGCGACCGACAGCCGCGATGCAATTGCCTGCTTGCGGTCGGGGAGCTGGATCGAGAGCTTGTCGCTTTGTTGCACTTGTTCGAGCAGGTACGCGGCAATCCGGTTGCGCGCATTTTTCTGGGTGTAGGCCGCAATATCCTGAACCAGCTTGTGCAGGCGGCGGCTCATTCGCGCCAGCAGTTGCAGGGCGAACGCCGGCTGGCTGGCAAGCACCGGATTCAGCGTGTCCTGCGGAATGAAGATCACCATCGCATCCTCGGCCGCGCGGGCGCTGACCGGAAACGGGATGTTCATGAACATCGCTGCTTCGCCGAAGGTCATCCCGCGTTCCATGACCGCCAGCACCTTGGCGTCGTCGGCCGCTGCGGGTAAGAGCAACTGGACCTTGCCGTAGACGACGACATAAAACCCTTTGTGGGTTTCGCCATGCTTGAACACGTAGCAGCCACGGGCGATGCGCAGCGTCTGTCCGCTTTCGGCAATGAGCTCGAGCAACGAGCGCGGCAACGCCGCAAACAACTGCAACGGCGCGATAAGTTCGGCGCGTTGCACGGCGGCGGGGTCGATCTCGGCTTTGGTTGCGGCACCTACCCGTGCGCGGGACGCCAGTGGAACCGCCGGAATAGCTTCGCGATCTGCGACTGCAGCGCCGCCCAATCCTCGCCCGCCAAATTCGGTGTGGTTGCGTGCGGATGCCATGTTGTCTCCTTGCAGCCTTGTGGCCGAAACTCCTGTATCGCGTACTCTTGCACGCCCTCGAGAGCCAGTCTTTGCGCTAGATCAAGCAAGCCCGACCTGTCGAACAGTCCGGGATGCAATGTCGTCCTGCACTCAAAGGCGACGCCGCTGGCCAGAACGGCCGCACGGGCAGCGGCGGCTTTGCGCGCGGCATGGGGATCGCCGGTGAGGCCGGCATAGTTGGCGTCGCTGGCCTTAACGTCGAGTGCAACCCAGTCGGCCAGCGGCAGCACGTCGGAGAGCCGCTTGGGATAAATGCCCGCCGTGTGCAGCCCGACCCGGAACCCTTGCCCGCGCACCTCGGACATGGACTCGGGAAGGCGCGGATCGACGGTGGGTTCGCCACCGGAAAAGACCACGCCGTCGAGCAGGCCGCGGCGCTTTTCCAGCATTTCGACGATCCGCGGCCAGCCGCCGGGGAATTCGGCGGTGCGTTGTTGCAAATGCGGATTGTGACAATAGCCGCAACGCCACGGACAGCCCTGGACAAACACCACCGCGACAAATTTTCCGGGCCAGTCGAGCGTCGAAAACGGGACGAAGCCGCCGACGGCGAGTTGCTTGGCGCGCGCAGATGGCAGGCTGCCGGTCTTCGTTGCCAGCATATCCATGATCAGCCCCCGGGCGAACGCCAGCTTGCCGGCAACATGGCGCCGGGGTCGAACGGCTCCAGCGCATCGAGCGTGTTCTTGACCAGAAGCCCGAGTTCAGTCTCGCCTTCCAGCTTCAGCCGCCGCGTGAAGAACAAGGTATCCGGGTCTTCCTGCCGCGTCACCAGCTTCCAGTAGTCCGGCGCTGTAGCACGCAGCACGAGGTCGGGCTCGTGATCAATGGCGAAAGCTGGCCGAAAGCGTCCGCCGCGCACACTGAAATGAAAGGCGGCGCCGGACAACAATTCGTGCAACGCGAAGCGCCGGCCCTCGAGCGCTGCGGCGATGTCCAACGGCAGTTGCGGTGCCAACAGCCGGTTGAGGACCAGGCACAGAGCGGCGCTGTGCGGCAGCGGCGGCAACCGTCCAATCAGATGGCGCAACGGGCCGGGCAATGCGGGCAGGTCGATCATGCGGCGGCCTCCACCCAGCGCATACCGGGCTCTCCGTGCCAATAGCCATTGCAGAGCGGCGCCGGGAACCACTGTCCGAGGTCCGCCGCAATTTCGGCGATGGCGGACGGGTCCGCGAGCGCCCCGGCGTACGCGCCGATCACCGCCTCCATTCCGGTTGCCTGGGGGCTGATCCGGAGCGCGTTGACCCCAAGGTTGTGCAGCGCCGGCACTTCGGTCAGCAGCGACTGCACAGCGGCGGACTGCGTCTGGATGCCGTTGAGTGTCAGGAAGGGCGTTCCCTCGCGCGTGGCGAGCGGCAATCCGTCCGGGTGCTCGATGCACCGGAACTGGCAGTCTTCCTTGGGCAGGTTGAAGTGGCGCGCAGTAAAGCATCGCGCCGAAAATGCCAGCGGCAGTCGGCCGTGGACCAGTACCTCGGCTTCGAGTCCCGCGGGGCGTGTCGCCAGCAGCGACGCAATTTGCGCGCCCGGCAGATCCGGCGGTACCACCCAGCGCGTTGCACCCAGTCCGGACATCCACTCCAGCGTATCCGGACTGTGCAGATTCAGATGGGGTCCCGCGACAAAATTCGTGCGCCCGGCCAGCAGAGCGACGGCACTCATGTCGTTGGCTTCGATCGTGAACTCGGGGTTGCCGGCCAAGCTCTCCAGCGCCCTCACATCGGCCATGGATTCGATCAGGGTTTGCGATGACAGCACGACCTGTTTTCCCGCCGCAGCGAGTTCGCGGGCGAGTGCCAGCCAGTCTTGCGCACGCAACTCGTGCCGGCGCGAGCACACCGTCTCGCCGAGATAAATGCGCGCAACCGGCGTCGCGGCCACTGTCGCGTAAAAGCGCACGACGTCGGCGCGCGGCCAGTAGTAGGGAATCGGGCCGATGGACAAGGAGGGGATGGCCTGCGCCATCGGGGTCGGGTTCATGGCGTTACTTCCATGGCCGATGGTAGGCGCCCAGCGTGTGCTGGCTGCCCTCTGCGACCTTGGCAAGGCCGGCGTTCCAGTGCGGACGCGGTGTATAACGCCCGATATCCGCGCCGCAGGCATCGATTGCCTCCCGCCAGATTTGGGTCACCTGCGCGACATAGGCGGGACTGCGCTGGCGGCCTTCTATCTTGA
>PLYG01000237.1 GCA_003153335.1 Betaproteobacteria bacterium
CCCATGGTCTGGCACGTCCCGGGCGAGCTGGCGATGCCGGCCTCGACTTCCTGCCAGTCGTTCTGAGTGATCGTGCCGGCGCGCAAGTCGTTCCAGTACTTCATCGTGTGCGTGCCGACCCCGAGCGGCGCGCCGCGCCAGTTGCCGCTGAGCATGAAACCGGCCGGCACATAGATCGAAGGCAGGTCCATGGTCAGCGCGCCCATCAACAGGCCAGGCGTCGTCTTGTCGCAGCCGCCCANNAAATGATAGTGGCAGGGGGAGAGTTCGCTCCAGGTATTGACGATGCCGATGACGGGACGGTTCGCGAATTCTTCGCGGCGGAAGCCCATCGCCAGCGTGCGCTGCCGGTGGGCGGAGGCGCGCATGCTGTTCGGCGCGTACCAGCGCGCGGAGCGCAGCCGGGAATAGTCGTGGGTGGTCATGGCCGGATCGAGTTTAGCGCAACTGGGTTATGCGCCCGTGGCAGGGCGTGCGGCCATGCCGGGCTGAACATGCGCGCGGACGCGTACAATGCAGCATCGGCCTTTCGCAGGTGCAACCCCGCACTGCGACGCATAGCCCGCAAACGCCGCCAGCCCTCCCACGGAGAACCTATGGAACCGCCTCCGAACAACGAACCCGGCCAATTCGGCAGCACCTTTGCCGCGGCCCCGACGAGCAAATCCGACGACTCGGCGAGGGCGCCGCAGCCGATTCCCGAAGGCCGGCGCGTGGACGCGGGCCGGGGCCTGGCGTGGATGGGCGAAGCGTGGCAGATGTTCAAGGACGCGCCGGGATCGTGGGTTGCCTGTTTTCTGATCTTCCTGCTCATCATGTTCGTGCTGGCGATCATTCCGTTACTGGGCAATATCGCGGGGGCGCTGTTGAGCCCCGTACTGATCGGCGGAATCATGATCGGTTGCCGGGAACTCGCGCGCAGCGAGGAGTTGACCGTGGCCCATCTCTTTGCCGGGTTCAAGGAGAAATCCGGGCCGCTGCTCACGCTGGGCTTGATGGAATTCGCCATCTCGCTGGTCGTGATGCTGGTCGCTGCGGCGATTATTTTCGTGACCGCCGGGGCGATGTTTCTGGGTGTCCTGATGGGGCAGTCGCTCGAGGTGGGCGCCACCCTGGAGCCCGGATTCTTGCTGGGCGCCGTGGTACTGATGCTGGTCGTCATCGCGTTGTTCATCCCGGTCAGCATGGCGGTCTGGTTCGCGCCGGCGCTGGTGGCGCTCGATGGCGTCGAGCCGCTGACTGCCCTGAAGTGGAGTTTTTTTGCGTGCCTGAAAAACATCTGGTCATTCTTCGTTTACGGCTTGGTGATGTTGGGGCTCGCCATCGTCGCCACGATTCCTTTGGGGCTGGGCTGGCTGCTGCTGGGTCCGGTGATCATGGCATCGGTGTACACGGCGTACCGCGATATCTTTTTCGCCGAGCAAAAAGCCCCATCCACCTAGACGATGCGCTTGACGAGGCCTACCTTGCCAAAGGTTCGCCAGCCGCCGGCGTCGTGCTTCTTCAAAAAGTGCTGCGTCACGCCGTAGCCGAAATCCGGCTCGCCGCACACCGCCAGTTCGGTGATGTCGATGTCGCCATGCCAATCCTGCGCCCGGTTGTGCGCGCGTGTATGCGGGACAACCGTGCTGGCGCGCACGAATACCGGCAGCCGATCGAGCGGCAGATCGCGGTAGCGGAGAATCTGCCCGCTCACCAGCCGCGCACCGGTCCAGTAATCGTACCAGGCGTCGCCATCGGTCGCGCAGCCATCGTTGAGCGGCAGATACACTTCGACATTGCCGCCGGCGCGCACAATCGGCGCGACCAGCAGGCTGTCGCCGAACATGTATTGCGTGTCGAACTGGCGCGCGGTGCGGTCGAGCGGAAAAGCCAGCGGCATCGCGCGCTGCACCGGGACGCCGGTGCTCGCGGCCTGCTGGCAACAGAATTCCAGATAGGGCAGCAGGCACGAGCGCAACTGCAGCCACCAGCGCACCGTATGCAGCGCCTGGTCGCCAAAGTCCCACGGTCCGCGCTCGCCGATGCCGTGAAAGCGGAAGTGCGAACCGAACACCGAGGCCGCGGTCCAGCGCATGAACAATTCAGCGTCGGGCTGGTCGCCGTAAAAGCCGCCGACATCGGTAGCCCAGTAGGGGACACCGGTGAGGCCATACGCAAGCCCGCCGCGTATGCTCGCCTCCAACCCGCCCCAGTCGGACTGCGGATCGCCGCCCCATTGCATCGGATAGCGCTGAATGCCGCTCCATCCGGCCCGGCCCCAGATCATCGGCGGCTCGTGCTGTGCGCTGGGCGAGTACCGCGACGTGGCTTCGAACAGGCATTGGTTGTAGAGCAGCGAATAGACGTTGTGCAGGCGCCGGCCGGTGTCGCCGTTGAATGCCACGCAGTCGTCGCTGAACGGCACCTGTTCGCCGAAATCCACCTTGATCACGTCGACGCCGGTTGCGAACAAGCCTTTGTGCGCATCGCGCCACCAGGCGTAGGCGTCCGGATTCGTGAAGTCGAGAATGCCGGACTCGGGCAGCGGCGTGAGCACATTGCCGAACGGCGAAGTGCCGGGGTTGACGTCCCAGTCGATCACCAGGGTTGTGCTGTCGCGGCGCCGCAGCAAATAGCCCTGGTCCGACAATTCCTTGAACAGCGGATGGTGAATCGAGACGTATGGGTATTCCCAGATGCAGATCTTGAAGCCCAGCGCCTTGAGTTGCGCGAGTTGCTCCCGCGGCTTGGGATAGCGGGAGGGATCGAACTCGAACGCGAAGCGGGTCCGCGTGTCGAGCCAGGCGCGGCCGTCAAGGGTGATCACGTCGCCCGGCAAATTCAGTGCGCGGATTTTTTTGGCCGCCGACAGCGCTTCATCAAAAGTCCGGAAATAGGCTTTGGAGTACCACGCGCCCAGGCCCCAGCGCGGCACGATAGGCGGCGCGCCGGTCAGGAAATGATAGTGGCCGATCAAGTCCTGCGGATGGTCGCCGCCCAGCAGGAACACATCGAGATGCGGCGCATCGACGATCGCTGCATAGCTGCGATGCGACCAGTTGGGGTCGCCCAGCCCGTGTGTGACCAGGCACGGCGTATGGAAGAACACGCCCCAGTTGCGGCTCGACCAGACGAAGGGAATGTTCTTGTACGCGAACTCGGTATTGACCCCCAGCGCGTCCTCGACATAGGAACGGTAGCGCGAGCCGCGGCGATTGACTGGGCCGAACTTTTCGCCGAGGCCGTACAGTGCTTCGTCGGGTTCCAGCGCGAAGGCAAGGGTCGCGGCCTTGTCATCGTGGCCGATGACGGGAAGGCGCGTCCAGTTGCGGAAATGCTTGTCGGTGATCGCGCGGGTCAGCGTCCGGCCGCACCAGTTCAACTCGAAGTCGACCGGGCTCTTGCGGATGGTCAGTGAGAGTTCACCGGCGGCAATGGTGATGCTGGTCTCGTCGTCGACTACTTCCAGCGGCAGCCCCGGCGCCTGCTCGTCGAAAGCGAGAATAGGATAAGTCGCGCCGTCGGGCGAACCGAGTCGCAGGCGGAACGCGCCTTCGCGCGGCGACGTGATCACCAGCGCTACGCCGGCTTCCGAGGACAGCGTGACGGCGTCCGGTTCGCACGCAATCAGCGACAGCGCTTCGATGCGGCGAATGGATGCGGGATGCAGATCAGGCATGGCTACGGGCCGACCCCTTCAGCCCTCCCGAGGTCAAACCGCCGACGACACGTTCCTGAAAGAGGGCAATCAAAATGCAAATTGGCACGATCGCAACGATCAGTGCCGCGGAAATCAGCGGCCACGAAAAACGCGAACTCGCCTTGATAGAGTGTAATACCAACCGAGAGCGTGCGCATGCTCGCCCGGCTCATGAACGTCAGCGCCAGCGGGAATTCGTCCCGGGCATTGACAAAGGTCAGGATCGCCGCCGTGAATACGCACGGCGCCGCCGCACCCGGCGAACTGGATATCTACCGGCATCAGATTACGCACGTGAAGAGGGCAAGAGCATCGCGCGCTGCATGATGGCTGGCTGAACAAAGTGCATCGCACCACGGCAGACCAAGGCCTTTCGTTATATCATCCGCTGGCATCTGGAGAATTTCGGAGTTACCGATGAAGCGGCCATTTGAAGCCGCCGCGGTGCCGAATAGGGAAGCAAACCAGCCGTATAAAGGAGACCACCCATGAGGAAACTGTTCGGTTCAGCAGCGCTTGCGCTCGCGCTGTCCGCCGGAACCGCCGGCGCGCAGATCGTCACCAAGATGTCCGGTATCCAGCCGCTCGAGCATCCGTCGAGCTACGCCGAAAAGTTTTTTGCCGAGCAGGTCGCGGTCCTGACCAACGGCACGGTGAAAGTCGAGACTTATCACAACACCCAGCTCGGCGATGCGGTCGCCAACGTGCAGAGCGTGCGCAACGGCACGATCGGCTTTACCGTCGTGTCGGCGTCGAACCTGAACCAGGTCGTGCCGGCGATGGACATGCTCTCGCTGCCGTTCATTTTCAAGAACGAAGCGCATTTCTGGTGGTACCTGGCGCAGCCTGAGGCCGAAACCTTCGTCAAGGCGCTCGAAGAAAAGGGCGTCAAGAAAATCGCCTATATGGACTCGGGTTCGCGCAACCTGTTTACCCAGAAGGCGGTCAGGACGCCCGCGGACATGAAAGGCCAGAAGATTCGCGTCATGGCCTCGCCGGTGATGGTCAAGACGATGGAAGCGCTTGGCGCCACCGGTGTGCCGGTGGCCTGGGCCGAACTCTACACCGCGCTGCAGACAGGTGTCGTGGACGGCGCCGAAAACAATCACCCATCGGTGGTGGCCAAGAAATTCTACGAAGTATCCAAGTACTACACGCTCGACGAGCACATGCGCATTCCCGATCTGCTGATCGTGTCGACGAAGTTCTACGACTCGCTCAACACCCAGCAAAAAGCGGCGGTGATGCAGGCCGGCGCGCTGACCCAGGCCTATATGCGCGGCGCCTGGAAGATTTCGGAGAACAAGGACCTGGCCGAGCTGAAGTCCAAGTTCACGCAGATCATCGAGCCGAACAAGCAGCCCTTCATGGACGCGGTCAAGCCGCTGGTGTTGTCCGAGGCCAAGCGTCTCGACGTAGAAAAGACGGTGAACTTCATCCTCGACTCTGGGAAGAAATTCTGAGCCTGTGCACCGGCGCGGCGGGATAGCAGGCGCTTTTCAACAGACTGTTTGCTTTGTGTTCCGCCGCATGACGTTTCTCGGAGGAGAAATTGCTGAAAACTCTTGACCGCGCGGTCGCCTGGGCGCTGACGGGCGTGCGCGCTGTTTGCATCGTGCAAGCGACGGCACTATTCCTCATCGTTGTGCTGGCGGTGATCGGCCGCTATGTATTCGGCCAGTCGCTGACCTGGACCGAGGAAGTGCCGCGCTATTTGCTGATCTGGATTTCCTTCCTGGGCGCGGCGGCCTGCGCGGCGCGGCGCGAGCATGTCGGCTTCGACGTGCTGTTCAATGCGTTCCCGGCGCCGGTCCGCCGCTGGCTGGGCGCGGCGATCGGCGTCCTGATCCTCTGTTTCGGCTGGAACATGTTCCGTTACGGCATCGTGTTCGTGAGCGATTTTGGACCCGACATGATGGAGACAATTCCGTATAAGAACTACTGGTACTACGTCGCGATGCCGATATCGGGCGCGCTGCTGTTGCTGTTCTCGCTCAAGAACATCGTCGATGCGCTGCTCGGACGGCACGAGTCGCAAATCGGCCACTCGGTGGACTAGTGCCATGACCCTGATGATTCTCGGCCTGGTTTTCGTTGCGCTGATGACCATCGGCGTGCCGATCTCGTTTTCGGTCGGCATCGCCTCGTTGGTGGCGACGCTGCTGCTGCCCGGGGTGGACAACGCCACCATCGTCCAGCGCATGCTGACGTCGCTGAACACCTTCCCGCTGCTGGCGGTGATTTTCTTCGTCTTCGCCGGCACGCTGATGGCGCGCGGCGGCGTTGCGATACGGCTGGTGCGGATGGCTGAGGTGCTGGTCGGATGGCTGCCCGGGAGCCTCGCGCAGATCGTCGTCGTCGCTTCGATGTTTTTCGGCGGCGTGACCGGGTCGGCGGTTGCCGAAGTCTCGTCGATCGGCAGCATGATGATTCCCGGGATGGTGAAGGACGGCTACAGCCGCCGGTTCGCGACCGCGATCGTGCTGACCGCCGCGACCATGGGGCCGATCATCCCGCCCTCGATCGGCATGATCATCTACGCGCACATCGCGGGCAGCGTGTCGATCGCCGCGCTGTTCCTGGCCGGTGTCATTCCCGGCGTGATGATCGGCATTTCGCTGATGGCCGCCAGCTTCGTCCATGGCAGGCTCTATCACCGGAAAGTCCTGCCGCAACTGACACGGCGCGAGAAGGTCCGGCGCGTGTTCGACGGCATGGCCGGCGTGTTCACCATGGTGATCATCCTCGGGGGGATACTCTCCGGCGTGTTCACCGCGACCGAGGCGGGCGCCGCGGCTTGCGTGTACGCGATGTTTCTCACGATCTTCATTTACAAGGAAATCAAGTGGCGCGACCTGCCCGAAATCATCTGGGAATGCTGCCTGACCAACGCCGTGGTAATGCTGCTGATCGCCACCTGTTCGGTGTTTTCGTGGATACTCACCTACGAGAATCTGCCGCGGATGCTTGCCGACAACTTCTTCAACCTGATCCCCGAAAAGTGGGCGTTCCTGCTTATCCTGAACGGGTTTCTGCTCATTGTCGGCATGTTCGTCGACATGACGCCGGCGCTGATCATGCTGGTGCCGATACTGATTCCGCTGGCGCAGAAATTCGGCATCGACCTGGTTCACCTCGGGCTGATCATGGTCATCAATCTCTCGTTCGGCCTGACCACGCCGCCGGTAGGCACCGCGCTGTTTGTTGCATGCAAGGTCGGCAAGATATCGATGGAAAAGCTGATCCCGCCGCTGTTGCCGCTGCTTGCCTGCATGCTGGTGGTGCTGCTGATCGTCACCTATGAGCCCGAGATATACTGGTGGCTGCCGCGCAGCTTCGGCCTGGTGAAATAGGCGCGCAGGAGGCCGTTCCTGGTCGCCCGCGACTGGACCTTCTTGTTGACACAAGTCCGCCAAAGTGGGACATTACGCAAAATTGGTTGGACCACCAGACCACTTTACCGGTCGGACGGGAAAAGGGCGTCGTGGTCCGGTTGCATCGTGAAGGCAAAAGCTGGACGTTTGCAGGACCCCCTCAGCCACACCATTCATAGCCGCGCGAACGCGGCGCCAGGAGAAATTCTTGAGCATGATGCTCGATGCGATCGAGCCCCGCCGGCTGTATCGGCAGATCGCCGGCCGGATCGGCGCGCTGATTGCGCGGGGGGAATATCCGCCAGGGACCCGCCTGCCGCCGGAGCGCGACCTCGCCGCGCAGCTGCAGGTCAGCCGCACGTCGGTGCGCGAAGCGCTGATTGCGCTGGAACTCGGCGGCCTGATCGACATCCGGATGGGGTCGGGCATCTACGTGCTCGACCAGCGCGGCGCCGCGGTGCGGCTCGTGGGCAAGGGTGACGAGGCGACCGGACCGTTCGAGCAACTCAGGGCGCGCTGGCTGATCGAGGGGGAAACCGCGGCACTGGCGGCAAAGCACGCGACCGCCGCTGATATCGCGGCATTGCGCGAGTTGAGCAGCCAGCTCAACGACTACCTGCCGCCCAGCCGTGACGTTCCGGACCGGATGTTTCATGTGAAGATCGCGGAGGCCTCAGGCAACAGCGTGCTGGCGCTGGTTGTCGCCTTTCTCTGGGAACAGCGCAACGGGCCGCTGTGGGCGCAGATCGAAAAGCATTTTCATACCCCGGAACTGCTGCGGCAGTCCGTGGCTGACCACGAGGCAATCATCCGCGCGATTTCCGGGCACGATGCGCCGGGCGCGCGGCGGACGATGCGGGCGCACCTGAACCGGGTGTCCCGTGAATTTGCGCGCGGCTGGCGTCCAGCCCGCGCCAGATCGGCATAGGCCGGAAACATGCTGCCGCAATATTCATCGATGGGATTTGATCCACGACAGAATGAATGCTCCAAATCCGTGTTCTCATGCTCTCCGGGAAATTCTCGGATGCGGACAAGAGCAGGAACAAGCGCGATGCGCTGTCGAGGATTTCGTAAGTGTGTAGTTTGAACCCGTAACGAAGGAGAAAGCATGAAAACTGTAAATACCAAACTGGCGGTTGCGCTTGCGCTGGCCGCCCTTGCCTATGGCGCGGTCGCGCAAAAAATGCCGACCAGCCCGATCACGCTCAATATCGTCGACGTCGCGGGCAACCTGGCGCTGACCCAGGACGCGCTGGATGCGTACAAGACGCAGAATCCGAAACTGGTCAGCAAGTTCACGTTTACCCAGACGACCGCGCCCGAACTGCCCGCCAAGCTCAAGGCAATGCAGGCGGCCGGACGGGTCGATATCGATCTGGTGCTGACCGGCACCGATGCGCTGGCCGCGGGGCTGGAACAGAATTTGTGGGTGAAGCTGTTCCCCGAACAGGCCAAGGCCTTTTCCGGCGTGATGGACAGTTATCTCCCCGCCGCGCGCAAGATGCAGGACTTGGCGCAGGATCACGGGCTGGTCGTGACGTTCATGCCCGCCGGGCCGCTGGTCGAATACAACCCGGACAAGGTGAAGACGCCCCCGACCACGCCGGCCGAACTGCTTGCCTGGTGCAAGGCCAACCCCAACAAGCTGATCTATGCGCGTCCGGCGAATTCGGGTCCGGCACGCACGTTCCTGATGGGCCTTCCCTATCTGCTGGGCGACAAGGATCCCAAGGATCCGATCAAGGGCTGGGACAAGACTTGGGCGTATATCAAGGATCTCAATTCGTGCATCGAGTACTACCCGACCCGTACCGGCGCGGTGATGAAGGAGCTCGGCGAAGGCTCGCGCGACATCACGCTCACGATGACCGGCTGGGATATCAACCCGCGCGTGCTGGGCATCGTGCCGAAGAACTTCAAGGTCGTGCCGTTCAAGGGCATGACCTGGGTCAACGATGCGCACTACATGGTGATTCCAAAGGGCGTTCCCGACGATCATCTGTACGTATTGCTCGACCTGATGAAATTCATGCTGCAGCCGGCGCAACAGGCGGTCACCTATGACAAGGGCTACTTCTATCCGGGACCCGCGGTGAAGAACGTGCCGGTGACGATGGCGCCGCAGGCAAGCCAGGACGCGCTGAAGGAATTCGGCCGCCCCGAGTACGACCAGTGGCTGGCCGAATTTCCGCACGCGCTGCCGCTGGATGCCAAGCCGATGGTCGAGGCGTTCAGGAAATGGGACCAGGAAGTCGGCACGCAGAAGACGAAATAGGCTGTCCGGCATGACGCGGGCCGCACGGCGGCCCGCGGTAACGAGCCGTGCCTTCATACCGAAGGCGCACCCG
Source organism: Betaproteobacteria bacterium (assembly GCA_003153335.1). Lineage (GTDB taxonomy): Bacteria > Pseudomonadota > Gammaproteobacteria > Burkholderiales > Casimicrobiaceae > PALSA-1005. Next base: position 9,408 of record PLYG01000237.1, read on the forward strand.
CGACGGTTCCGGGAAGGACCGGCACGAGGCAGGCGCGCATTCAAATCAACATCGTTTGCCCTCCGGCACTTGGGGGCGGCAACGAGGTCTTCAGACGGGTTCCACAGATGAAACAAGACTTTTCCCAGCTTCGTCTCGACCAGGTGACACGGCGCTTCGCGGCGGCCGGCGGCCAGACCGTCGCTGCGCTCGACAACATGACGCTGACGGTCGAACGCGGTGAATTCATCGCGCTGCTGGGGCCCTCCGGCTGCGGCAAGTCGACCGCGCTCAACTGCATCGCCGGGCTGCTGGCGCTGTCAAGTGGCAGCATCTGGCTCGATGACGAGCGCATCGATATGCTGCCGCCCGAGAAGCGCGGTTTCGGGATGGTTTTCCAGAACTACGCATTGTTTCCGCACATGAGCGTGAAAAGGAACATTGGCTTCGGCCTGCTGATGCGCGGCGAATCGGGCGCCGACATCGAGCGCAAGGTCGACGCGGTGGTGCGGCTGGTGCAATTGCGGGGACACGAGGACAAGCTGCCCGGACAACTCTCCGGTGGCCAGCAGCAGCGCGTGGCGATCGCCCGCGCGATTGTCATCGAACCCCCACTGGTGTTGATGGACGAACCCTTGTCCAACCTGGACGCGAAGCTGCGGCTGGAAATGCGCGCGGAGATCCGGCGAATTCACCGCGACTTGGGCCGCACCACCATTTATGTCACCCACGACCAGGACGAAGCGCTATCGCTCGCCGACCGGATCGTCGTCATCAAGGACGGACTGGTGCACCAGATTGCGGCGCCCGCCGAAATTTATGCGCAGCCGGCGAACCTCGACGTCGCCCGGTTCATGGGCTATCGGAACGTGCTCACCCTCGACGTGTCAGCCCAAGGTAACGGCCGCGCGCAGTTGTCGGGCCGAGGCCTCTCGCTGCAGGGAACGATCAAGCAACCGCTGGGTGCAAAGGCCGCCGCCGCGATCCGTCCCGAGGAGTTTGTCGTCGGCGACGGACCGAACGGCATCGACGGCAAAGTCGAAAATGTCGAGTACAGCGGCCGCGATTCGCTGCTCGAAGTGGTCACCGCGGCCGGCCTCCGGCTGCACGTGCGCAGCGCGGTGCACCCCGCGGTGGGGGCGCAGGTGCGACTGTCGGTGCCTCCGGAACGGGTGCTGGTCTATCCCGCCGAAGCGAGTCCGTGATGGCCCGCGCCACTTCGCCCATACACACCCGGGCCGCCGGGTTCGACCGCACGCTGCTGCTGGTCCTGCCCGCCGCGATGTTCATGTTGCTGGTGTTCGTCTACCCGTTTTTGCACGGGCTGATGCTGTCGTTCACGCCGGTGGAGGGCGGAACGCTTGCCAACTACGTCAAGTTTTTCGCCACCGACAACCTGTGGACGACCATCGGCACCACGCTGAAGCTCGCGATGCCGGCGACGCTGATCAATGTGGGCCTGGCGATTCCCATCGCGTATCAGATGCGCAGCAAGTCACCGTATCAGAAATGGGTGACGACTATCTTGGTCGTGCCCATCACGCTGGGCACGGTGCTGATCGCCGAGGGCATGCTGACCTACTTCGGCCCGCGCGGCTGGCTGTCGCAGTCGTTGCAGTTCCTGCATCTTTACGACGGACCGATACACCTGACGCACAATTACTGGGGCGTGCTGATCTCGCTGATCATCTCGGGCTTTCCGTTCGTATTCCTGCTGATTCTCTCCTATATCACCGGCATCGATCCGGTGCTTGCGCGCGCCGCGGCGACGCTGGGCGCCGATCCGTGGCAACAGTTCAAGCAGATCTATTGGCCGCTGCTGATTCCCGGGATCGCGATGGCGTTCTGCCTGGCATTCGTCCAGTCATTCTCGGTTTTCCCGTCGGCGATCCTGCTGGGCGCGCCGCAGGGACCGACGCGCGTGATCTCGATCGCGGCATACGAGGCGGCATTCGAGCAGTACGACTACTCGCTGGCCTCCGCGATCGCGATGATCATGGGCTTCGTGCAACTGATCATCGTTGCGTTCGTGCTCGGGATGCGCAAGGTGTTTTATCGCGGCCCGGTGAGCGGAGGAAAGGGTTGATGCGATGAACTATTCGTTGCCCGCACGAGCCGCCCGCGTGCTGATCTGGGGTGTGATGACGCTGTTCGTCGCCAATATCGGCCTCATGATCGCGGCGGTGACCACGAATTCGTTCGCGCGCCGCTGGCTGGGCACGTGGCTGCCCGATGGTTACACGATCCACTGGTATCTCGATGCATGGAAGGAATTCCAGCTCGACGCGATACTCTGGGTAACCGCCGAAGTCGTCATCGCCGTGGTCGGGTTGTCGTTGCTGATCGGCGTGCCCGCCGCGTATGCGCTCGCCCGCCGCGAGTTCATCGGCAAGCGATGGCTGACGCTGCTCTTCCTGCTGCCGCTGATGGTACCGCCGATCACCTATGGCATTCCGCTCGCCACGGTGTTCTACACGCTGCATCTGGGCGGCACGATCTACGGCGTGATTCTCTCCAACATGGTGCCCGCGCTGCCGTTTGTCATCCTGGTGATGACGCCGTTCANNAGTCGGTCGATGCGATGGCGATGGTGTACATGGTCATAACGCTGATCTGGCTGCTGATCGCGCTGCAATTCGTGAATCCGACGCAACTGGTCAGCCGGGTCAAGGAGCAGCCGCAAGGCGCCTGACCGGGCGCGCGCTTACCGCATGCAATTCACTACCCGCCCGGAAATACGCGGCACGTTCGGCGTGGCCGCCAGCACGCACTGGCTGGCTTCGCAGGTCGCGATGGGCGTACTCGAGCGCGGGGGCAACGCGTTTGATGCGGCGGTGGCGGGCGGCTTTGTCCTGCAAGTCGTGGAGCCGCATTTGAACGGGCCCGGTGGCGAATTGCCGTTGCTGATCTGGTCGGAGCAAGAACGGCGCATGCGCGCGCTGTGCGGTCAGGGGCCCGCACCGGCATTGGCGACGCCGCAATACTTCCGCGAACGCGGTTTCGGTCTCGTGCCGGGAATAGGCGTGCTCCCCGCGGTTGTGCCCGGAGCGTTCGGCGCCTGGCTGACGTTGCTGCGCGACTACGGAACGCTAACGCTGGCCGAAGTGCTGCAACCGGCGATCGACTATGCGGAGCATGGCTTTCCGCTGGTGGCGCGCGTCAGCCAGGCGATCCTGGCGGTGCGTGCGCTGTTCGAAACCGAGTGGCATTCTTCAAGGGACATCTGGCTGCCGGGCGGCGCGGTGCCGAGGCCCGGAGAGCTGTTTTGCAACAAGGCGCTGGCGGCTACGTACAAGCGCATTCTGCAGGAAGCCGCTACGGCGTGCGCTGGCCCCACGAACCGGACGGCCGAGATTGATGCGGCAATGCAGGTCTGGTCCCAGGGCTTCGTAGCGCGCGAGATTGACCGCTTTTATCGAGAAGAGCAGATCAAGGATTGCAGCGGCGAGCGCAATCGCGGCCTGTTGCGCTATGAGGACATGGCCGGCTGGCGTGCGCAATGGGAGGCGCCGGTGACGCTTGATTTCGGCGAAACCACGGTGGCCAAGTGCGGCCCCTGGTCTCAGGGTCCCGTCTTCTTGCAGCAATTGGCACTGTTGAAACAGGCGTCGCTGGAAAATTTCGAGCCCGACTCGGCGGCTTTCGTCCATCGCGTGACCGAAGCAGCCAAACTATCCATGGCAGACCGCTTGGCCTGGTATGGTGATCCGGCGTATGTCGACGTGCCTTTGGCGCACCTGCTCTCCGACGCCTATGCGCGCGAACGCTGGGTGCTGGTCGGCAATCGGGCTTCAACGGAATTGCAGCCTGGACGGCCGGGCGGCCGCATGCCGGTACTGCCGGATCCGGGCGTCGCCCTGCGCGAGCTGGCACGGTCCGACGCGCGCTTCGGCATCGGCGAACCGGCTTTTGCGGACTTGCCACCGGTGCGCGAGTGGGCGGACAACGAAGTGTTCGTCGGCGACACGTGCCACATCGACGTGATCGACCGTTTTGGCAACATGCTGTCGGCCACGCCCTCCGGCGGTTGGCTATCATCGAGCCCGGCCATTCCGGCACTCGGCTTTTCCATCAGCACCCGGTTGCAGACGACGTGGCTCGATGACGGCACGGCCGCGCAACTGGCGCCTGGCAAACGCCCGACCACGACGCTGTCGCCCACGTTGGTGCTCAGGAACGGGGAGCCGTTCATGGCGTTCGGAACCCCGGGCGGGGACCAGCAGGACCAATGGACGGTGGCGTTCTTCTTGCGTCACCTTGTTTACGGGATGAACTTGCAGGAGGCGATCGATGCGCCGGCCTGGCATGTTGATCATTTCCCGGGCTCGTTCTGGCCGCGGATTACCACGCTGAATCGCCTGTCCATCGAATCCCGTTTTGGAGAATCCGTGCTCGATGAGCTGGCCGGCGCCGGCCACGTGCTGAAGGTTGGACTGCCGTGGTCGGAGGGCCGCATTTCAGTGTGTGCGCAGCGGCGCGACGCACAAGGCCGGCGGCTATTGCTGGCGGCCGCCAATCCGCGCGGCATGCAGGGTTATGCTGTGGGGCGATGAAGCGCCCCTGTTGCTGTCGATTGATTTTGTACGCAATGAACTGTGGAGATGAAAATGAAACTGGCGCCTAAAATGATTATGGCCGGTACGAGTCTTTTATTTGCCGCGCTGTGGTCGCTTCCGGCAGCGCAGGCGCAGCCGCAGTCGCAATCGCAATGGCCGGATAAACCCGTCATCATGATCGTGCCTTGGGCGCCCGGCGGCTCCACCGACATCCTTGCACGGACCCTGAGCGAACAATTGACCAGGACTTACGGACAGCCCTTCATCGTGGATAACCGTCCTGGGGCATCCGGGAATATCGGCTCCAACATCGTCGCCAAGGCCAAGCCGGACGGCTATACGCTGCTGGTCGATACGATGAGCACCCACGCGATGAATGGCGCGCTGTTCACCAATATGCCGTTCAAGCCGGTCGACGACTTCACTCCGATCGCGCTGGTGGCGTACGTGACCAACACAATGGTCATCAACGCAACTGTACCTGCTAACACGGTGCCGGAATTCATCGCCTATGCGAAGGCCAATCCCGGCAAGCTCGCCTATGCGAGCGCGGGTCCGGGTTCAACCAACCATCTGAGCGCCGCGATGTTCGAGAAGGCAGCCGGCATCAAAATGCTCCACGTTCCGTACAAGGGCGGCGCACCAGCGGTGCTTGATACCGTAAGCGGCCAGACCCAGGTATTTTTCAGCGCCGGAACGCAAACCCTGCCGCACGTGAAAAGCGGCAAGC
>PLYG01000066.1 GCA_003153335.1 Betaproteobacteria bacterium
GCGACGCTGATGGCGCCGCCGCCCGGGCGCTGAGCGCCGGCCGACTTGTTTGCGTCAAACGCTACCGCTTCTTTCGCTTCATCCACGCATCCCAGGGTGGCGGATCGCTGATGGCTTCCGCCAGGAAATCCACGAACGACCGTACTTTCGCCGGCAGGTGGCGCCGCGTGGGGTAGATCGCGTAGGCGGCCAGGTCCGGCTGGCAATAGCGCGGTAGCACGGGCACGAGCTTGCCCTGCCGCAGATCGTCGCCCACGATGAACGTCGGCTGCACGACGATGCCAACACCGGCCAGCGCGGCGGTGCGCAGCANNCCCCTCGAACGTCCACTCGCCGGGGCGCTCGTTGATGCTATAGAGCAGGCAGTTATGCTTGGCCAGATCGGGTGGCGCACGCGGCGTTCCGTGCCGCCGCAGGTATTCCGGCGATGCGCAGACGGCGATGCGGACGGTGGTCAGCCTGCGGGCAACCAGCGCGTCGGCCAGCCGGCCGGCGATCCGTATGGCGACGTCGAAGCCTTCGTCGACAAGATCGACGATGCGATCCGCAAGGGAGATGTCGACCCGTACTTCCGGATAGCGTGCGCCGTACGCAGCGAGCAACGGCGCAAGATGCAGCATGCCGAACACGACGGGGCCGCTGACGCGCAGGGTGCCGAACGGGCGCTGGGCTTCCAGGCCGACCAGCGCCTCCGCTTCCTCGACCGCGCCGACAATCTGCTGGCAGCGATCGAAGTAGGCGCTGCCCGCCGCGGTGAGGCTCAGGCGCCGCGTGGTCCGCTGCAGCAGACGCGTGCCGAGGTGCGCTTCGAGATCCGCCACCAGCCGCGACGCCGCGGTCGTCGAAATCTCGAGCTGTCCCGCGGCCTTGACAAAGCTGCCCGCCTCGACGACGCGCACAAACACCTGCATGGCGGTGAGCCTGTCCATGGCCTGCCTCCTTATTATCCCGAATACGGGGATAAACAATATACAGAATGACTCTTTATTGCAAGTACGAATGCCCGCACAATCCTGAGCATCGACTAAATGACCCGGCGTGGGTCACCCGGTCGAATGCATTTCAACCATTTACGAGGAGTTCCATCATGATCGACACCAAGACTGCCCCCTACGCCGCGCTCATTCTGCGCCTCGCGCTCGGAATCATGTTCATCGCCCACGGCCTGATGAAGGTATTCGTGTTCACGCTGCCGGGCACCGCGCAATTCTTCGCCTCGGTCGGATTTCCCGGCTGGACCGCCTATCCGGTGACCGCGCTCGAAATCGCGGGCGGCGGGTTGCTGGTGGTGGGCGTGTACTCCCGCGTCGTGGCGGCGGGGCTGATCCCGGTGCTGATCGGCGCCGCGACGGTTCATCTGGGCAACGGCTGGGTCTTCAGCGCCCCCAATGGCGGCTGGGAATATCCGGTATTCCTGGTCGTGATCGCCGCGGTCGTGGCATTGCTGGGCGATGGCGCCTATGCGCTCAAGCCGGCGATAGTTCGCGGCGCCCCGGTCGGTGGCGTTAAACTGGCGTAACAGTCTGGTAACCGGCGGCTGTCCGAACGTCAACTCATTCAAGGAAAAACCAATGACCGCGTTGCCCGCACTGTTCGTGTCCCATGGTTCGCCGATGCTGGCGCTCGACGGCGGGCGGACAGCCGTTGCCTGGCGTGCGCTCGCCGCCGACCTGCCGCCACCGCGCGCAGTGCTGATGGTCTCCGCGCACTGGGAAACGGCGGCGCCGGCGGTGAGTGCCGCAGCATCGCCGTCGACCATGCACGACTTCGGTGGTTTCCCGCAGCCGTTGTACGAAATTCAGTATCCCGCGCCCGGCGCACCCTGGCTTGGCGGAAGAGTCAGGGACTTGCTGGCGGCGGCGAACCTGCCGGCGACCATCAACACCACCCGCGGCAGCGATCACGGGGCCTGGGTGCCCCTGCGCGAAATGTATCCCGCCGCCGACGTGCCGGTCGTGCAGTTGGCGCTGCAGACGCACCTAGGCGCCATGCATCACTACAAGCTGGGACAGGCGCTCGCCGGATTGCAGAACGAGGGCGTGCTGATCATCGGCTCCGGCAGCCTTACCCACAATCTGCGGGACATGATTCCCGGCGTAAGCGAGGGATCTCCCCGCGTTCCCGCTTACGTCCCGGCGTTTCAGGAGTGGATGCACGACAAGGTCATGGCGCACGATGTGGACGCTCTCGTCGACTACCGGCGGCGCGCCCCGGCGGCGGCGCGGGCGCATCCGAGCGAGGAGCACCTGTTTCCTCTCCATGTGGTGCTGGGTGCCGCCGGCAGTACAAGCGTCCCGCGACGGACGTACGCCGGTATCACCGAGGGCGCGCTGGCGATGGACGTGTACACGTTTGAAGGCGTTTGACGCATTGACGCCACAGTAGTTGACCATTTGCAGGCCATGATGCCTGCTGCGCACGCGCCAGTCCTGACTAAGTCCAGGTTCCAGAATATACTTGGTTCAAGTTTTTCCGGATCGCACCTTGGGGAGAGGACACACATGTTCAGGCGTTTGGCTGCACTTCTTGTTATCGGTATGGCCATGGCAGGCGGTGCGTTTGCCCAGACTATGGTCTGCTCGATCGACAACAATTTCACCGGAGTGTTCGAAACGGTGCCTGGAGACTATACCGTTGTCGTCGGTCCGAATGCGAACGCCACGCTGCGGTCGAATTGCACCCCCGACGTCAACAGTTACAACTGGAACCCGGGCAACATCCAGACCTCGCAGATCCTGGTAACGGCCCCGGGCCTGCCGGGCAATTCCATCCAGTACCAGCTGACCGGGTGCAACTCGAGCACCTTCAACTGTGCCGCCGCGGTCACCATCACGATACAGGTCGCCAGCGCGACGGCACCGGACTGTACGCTGGCGGCTTCCCCGAACCCTGCCGTGTCGGGCCAGACCGTGACGTTCACCGCCTCCTGCGATTCCACACGTCCGCCGCCCGCTCAGATCAGCTATACCGATCTGTCCGGAACGCAGCGTGTTTCGTCCTCGCTGACCTTTACCGATACGGCGCCGACTGTGACGTCGCAGACGGTGCGCAATGTGTTGTATCAGCCGATCGCCTCCGGGGGCGCCCAGGGCGTGCAACGCGTGCTTCAGGTCACGATTACTCCCGCCCCTGTTCTGCAACCGCCTTCGAGCTGCGCGCTGACCCCGGTGCCGAATTCGGTCACGCTGGGCAGCTCGACGACGCTGACCGCGGTGTGCACCGATGGTGGCGCCGCGACCAATTACAACTTCATCAGTCCGACCGGAACCCTGATCCAATCCGGTCCCAGCAACACCGTCTTGGTTACGCCGACGACGCTGGGCAGCCAGATTTACGGCGTGCGCGCGTCCAACTCGGGCGGACAGGCGCCGCTCGCCAATACGACGGTGATCGTACTGCCCCAGGCGCCTACAGGTTGCACGGCGCCCCCGGTGCCCAACCCGATCACGCTGGGCGCGCAGACCGTGCTCACGGCGCAATGCACGGGCGGCGGCGCGCCGACCACCTATACGTTCACGTATCCTGACGGAACCGCAGTCGCCGGCCCGTCGAATACCTTGAACGTGGTCCCGCCGAGCATCGGCACGTATACGGTGACAATGGTGGCCTCCAACGCAGGGCACAGCGCGCCTGCGTATTTGGCCCAGATTATCGTGCAGGCCGCGGCCTGCACGGTGACCGGATCACCGCTCAATCCGGTACCCCGGAACACGGCCGTCACGCTGACCGCTGTTTGCAACAATCAACCGGTCAGTTTCCAGTGGAGCACTTCGGCCGGCCAGATTCCTGGGGGCAATGCGGCAAATCGGNNTCAGTGCCAGCAGCAGTGTCGGCAACGGAGCACCCGTCATCGCCACCGGCCAGTACACGATCGTCGTCTCCGGCGCCAGCGCGATTGCGGCCGTCGCAGGCGGACCGCTGACCGGTATGCCGGGACGCCCGCTGTCCCGTGCCATGCAGGTTCGCGTCACGGACGCGGCCGGCAATCCGGTGGCCCAGGAGCTCGTCAACTGGAGCGTCGTCAATCCAGGATCCAGCTCCGGCAGTTTTGCGGCTAACCCTTCGGCGGCGACTGATGCGCAAGGGCTCACCAGCAACACCTTTACGATGGGCAACGACACCGGTGGACGCACGCTGCGGGCGTGCCTCGCTGCATTGCCAGCGGTATGCGCGGACTTCCAGGTTCTGCCGGGCGCCAGCGCGATCGCCTCGATTGTCGGGTCAACATTGACTGGAACGCCGGGACATCCTCTTTCCAGTGAACTCCAGGTACGGGTGGCCGACTTAGCGGGCACGCCTGTCGCGGGAGAGCTGATCAACTGGAGCGTCGTCAATCCCGGAGCGAGCCCCGGCACGTTCGCATCAAACCCGTCTCCCGCGACCGACGCGCAGGGGGTCACCCGCAATACGTTCACCATGGGCAACGATGCCGGCGGACGGACGCTCCGCGCTTGCCTGAGTTCATTGCCCACGGTATGCACGGACTTCCAGGTGGTCGTGGGTGCCAGCGGACTGGTGGCGATCGCCGGGACGCCGCTGGTCGGCGCGCCGGGACGGCCGTTGTCGCGCGAGCTGCAGGTCCGGGCAACCAACGCCCAGGGCAACCCGGTGCCCCAAGAGATTGTCAACTGGACGGTCGTCAATCCGGGATCCAGCCCCGGCAGCTTTGCCGCCAATCCATCGGTGCCGACCGATGCCCAAGGCTTTACGCGCAATACTTTCACCATGGGCAATGACGCAGGCGGACGCACGCTACGCGCATGCCTCGCCGCGCAGCCGTCCGTGTGCGCGGACTTCCAGGTTCGATCGCTGAACGCCGCGGTCGAGCGGCCTGCTACCAAGATCATGTCGCCGATGGCGGAGCTGGCCGTCGCCACGCCGCTGGCGCAATTGAGCAACGTGCGCTTCCGCCTGGAGCAACTGCGCCAGCGCCGCAATCCTTCGGTTGTCGAAGCGTTGCGGGTGAGTGTCGCGGGCCAGTCCCTGCCGTCGGTCAGCGCGTTTGCGCTGGCGCCACTGGACAAGAACGGCAAGCCGGTTCCGCAGCGCGGTGGTGGCGCTGCGGCCGATGATCCGTTCGAGCGCCTGGGATTCTTTGTCAATGGCGACGTGGAAATCGGGCGGCAGTCGGCGACCGGCGCGCAAAACGGCTACGACTTGCACACCAAGGGTCTGACTGTCGGCGCCGACTATCGTCTGCCCGGCGACAGCGTGGTCGGTCTCGCGGCCGGTTTCATGAGTGCGAACACCGACCTGGCCGAAGCCGGCGGCAGCCAGGGCGCCCGCGGCTACAGCCTGTCGGCGTACGGCAGTTTCGTGCCGGCGCCAAGCGCATATATCGATGTGATCGCCCACGCCGGCGGCAACAAGTACGATACAAGACGGCGGGAAATCACCGATGCCGGACTGCCGGTCGACTACAACAGCAACACGCGCGGCAATCAATACGCGCTCGCGATTTCGGCCGGTGCCGACTTCAATCGCGGACCGCTGACCATGAATCCGTATCTACGGCTGGACTATGTCAATGCCAAGATCAACCGGTTCAGCGAGTCGGGCGATGATGGCGCGATTCAGGTCGGCGATCTGGACCTCAAGACCACCGTGGTGACGCTGGGCGGTCAGCTCAGTTACGCGATCAGCACCAGTTGGGGTGTGCTGATGCCCAATGCGCGCCTCGAACTGCAGCGTCGAGTCCAGGGCGATGGCCGCAACGTCAGCGCCCAGCTGGTAGCAGACGGGACGGTGAATGCGCAGGTGCCGCTCGAATCGGTGGATAAAAACTACGGCAACGTCTCCGTCGGCTTTTCGGCAGTTCTGCCCAGGGGCGTCAGCGGGTTCGCCAACTATGAACGGCTCTTCGGCAGGGAGGGTTATAGCAATTCGAAGTATACGGTGGGTGTCCGCTTCGAGTTCTGAAAGGCTGCTGCAAAGCTACTGCTGGCCATCTGCGGCCGCTGTTGCCAAATGAGACGGTGCTCGAAATCCTCTCGTACGCCCTTGTACGCTGCGGTTTCTGCGCGCCGCATTTACCAACCGAGGCCTTGCCGCTGGCCATCTTCGCTACGCTTTTCAACAGCCTTCTAAGGTTTGATGGGGGAGACGCCGGTAACTCTGCGTTCCCGCGTTACTCGTCGGGCGTCGGCAGGCGCAACGCATACTGTCCCGGTTTGTCGTCCTTGACGACAACCAGCAACTTGTGCTTTTGCGCATCGTCCACCAGGTCCCTGAATGAGCGATACCCATACGAGGATTCGGTAAATCCCGGACGGCGCCGCTTCATCGTCTGCTTGACCATCGATCCCCAGATTTTTTCTTCATCGCCACGCTCGGTGACCAGCGCCTCGATCGTCTCGACAATGAAGTCCAGCGCTTCCTGGCGCTTGTCGTCCTCGCTTTTTGGCACGGGACTCTTGGTCGTGTCGGGCGCCGCCGCCTTGGCCGGCGTCTTGCGCGCGGCGCGCGTCTTCTTGGCTTCCGTTTCGCGCACCAGGTCGTCGTAGAAAATGAATTCGTCGCAGTTGGCGGAAAGCAGATCGGACGTCGAGTCGCGCACGCCGATGCCGACCACGTACTTGTTGTTCTCGCGCAGCTTCGAGACCAGTGGCGAAAAATCCGAATCGCCGCTGATGATCACAAAGGTGTCGACATGGGACTTGGTGTAACACAGATCCAGCGCATCCACGACCATCCGGATGTCGGCCGAATTCTTGCCCGACTGGCGCACATGCGGAATCTCGATCAGTTCGAACGCCGCCTCGTNNTCTCGAAATCGCAGAACAATGCCATATTGGTAATCTCGGGTTGTCCTGCCATGTGCTGCTCCAGTCTTCCGGGGATGCCGGTCCGCGCCTGGCAAAGCGCCGCGCGGGGTGGGGCTCCGATGCCTCCATGCTACCAAACTTGGCTTGCTGCTCCTTGGTTGTGAGCAGCCAAGCGTCGCAATTGTGCGGCACGCGGCACCCGGTGACTGGCGCCGACTCGTTCGGCAATTCCGGTGATTCAGGGAGTCTCGCGGCGCAAGGCAAACGCGCGATGCGCGTCTCGTACCGGCTATCTGCTGAGCGTGATCGCCAGATACATCACATAAAGGCCGCCATTGATCAGCAAGGCCCAGACCGGCAATCCGGCAGAGCGCACATTGAGCCGCAACCACGCGGCGGCGGCCAGGGTGGCCAGCACGCCGGTCAGCACTTCGATACGCGGCTGCCAGGGCGTCAGCATGATGCCAATGGCGGGGAGCAGCGTGCCCTGAAAGACCATGGCCCCGGTAATGTTCCCGAACGCCAGCGTGTCCTTGCCCCGCCGAATCCACAGAATGCTATTCACCTTTTCCGGCAGTTCGGTGGCGATCGGAATGATGAGCAGGGAAAGCAGCAAGGCCGATATGCCCAGCAGCTGCGAGACACCCTCGATGCCATGGATGAACCCCCTGGCGCCGAAGACCAGTAATGCCAGCCCGATGCCGAGTTGCAGCAGGATGGTCGCAAGATTCGTGGGCAAGCCGACTCGTGCCAACAGCATTTTCTTGTCGGCCTCGGTGCCATGGCCCTCGGCAACGAGTTTTTTCGATGCGCGCAAGGTGAGCAGGATATAGACGAAGTAGGTCAGGACCAGCACCATGCTCAGCGCTCCGCGAATGGTGTGCGCCTCCCGCGGGACCAGCATGGCTGCCGCCGCGACCGCGAAAGCGAGCAAAAAGAAGTCGAGATCGCGGACAAAGCCGGAGCGTTCCGGGCGAACGTGTCCAGCCGCACCACGGCGCGGAAGGATGGCCAGTGCCATCAGGCAGGTCGAGAGCGTCGACAACATCAATGGGGCGCCCAGTATCGCGCCGACGCCGATTTCCTCGTTGACGGCGACGTTGGCGGTGCCGGCAAGAAGGGCGAGCAGCGGCACCATGGTTTCCGGCAGTGCCGTCCCGATGGCGGCGAACAGGGAACCGGTGACCCCCTCGGAGATTTTCAGCTTGTCCCCGAGATGCTCGAGCGCGTTGGTGAAAATCTCTGACGCGAGGAGGATGACAAAAAGCATCAAGATCAGTTCAAGGATAAGATTGCTCACGATGGCGTCCCGTATCGTGCGCGGGGCTCCAATACGCGCGATGCGAGGCCCGATGGGACGGCAAGGGTAGGTGGTAGTGATGCGGCAGGACAGGGACTTGTTTGCAAGAGCAGCTCCCGTGGCCGGACGACGAGAACCATGACGCACCACCCCTCGTCCGGCCACGGACGGGATGGCACGTCAATGGTCTCGCCAAGCCGATACGGCCGATCGCGCCATGGCGGGAAGCCAGGTATGTTGACGCGTTCTCCTCCGGGGCGGAGGACAGCTGCTCCCCAGTGACAGCCTGCAGTTTACTTTGGATGAACAACGGCGTCCACAAAACGCCACACGCGCACCCCGCCGATCGCGGAGTCCGGACGTGACTGGTCCGTGGGGATGAATGACTTTCCGGAACGGCGACGCGAAAGAGAAAGCCCACAGTGTCGTGGGCCT
>PLYG01000259.1 GCA_003153335.1 Betaproteobacteria bacterium
CGACGACGCTGCGCATGGTGGCGGGTCTGCTGCACCCGGACGGAGGCTCGATCCTGATCGACGACCGGATGGTCGCGAAGGCGGGCTGGGGGCTCCCGCCGGAAAATCGCAACCTCGGCATGGTTTTCCAGACGTACGCCATCTGGCCGCACAAGACCGTATTCAAGAACGTCGCGTACGGCCTGGAACTCCGGCGCGTATCGCGGCAGGAGATCGAGCGTCGCGTGCAGCGAGCGCTCGGTCTAGTGCACCTCGACCATCTGGGCGCGCGCTACGCATCGGAGCTGTCCGGCGGGCAGCAGCANNCGAACCGCTCAGCAACCTCGATGCGACGCTGCGCGAGCGGATGCGGATCGAATTGAAGACGCTGCAAACGCAGCTGGGGCTGACGTCCGTGTACGTGACACACGACCAGTCCGAAGCCATGGTGCTGGCGGATCACCTGGTCGTCATGCGCGACGGCGTGATCGAGCAGGAGGGCGGGGCGGAGGAAGTCTACCTGCGCCCGCGGACCCGCTTCGTCGCGAGCTTCCTTGGCGTCGCCAACATCGTTTCGGGCCGCGTGTCGCGGCTCGATCGTGACGTCGGTTGCCTCGAGGTTCCCGGGTTGGGCGTGCTGTCGGCGTACCTGCAGGACGACGTGCGCGGCCGGCTGGCCATCGGAGAGGCCGCATGCATTTCAATTCGCCCAATGGCGATGCGGCTCTCGGCGTCGCCGCCTGATGCCGAGTTGCCCAACCGGTTCGAGGCTCGCGTGGTACAGAAGGTGTTCTTGGGCGAGCTGATCGAATACGCCATTCAGATCGGGGATCTCGGCTGGAGGGTGCACACGCACGCCTCCCATCAATTCAACCCGGGAGATTCGGCATGGGCGTCATTCATGCCGGCGTCGGCCACGATGGTGATCGATCGATGATTCGGGGCCGCACAAATCGCGCGCACGGCCCTGACTGGCGGCCGGATGGCGCGACGTCGGGGTCAGTGGCGCCGTGACACTCGGCGGCAGGCTGCCCGAAGTTTCGCGTTCAGGTCGCGGCGTCCCGCTTCAGGGAATCGTCTGGGGCCTGGCCACCTTGATCCTCGTTGTGCTGGTGACGCTCCCCATGTACCACCTGGGGCTGGCGAGCATTCGCACGCCCACCGGCCTGTCGCTTGCCAACTACACGAAGATTCTTTCGCTTCCGCGCTTCCAGATGGCGATGCTGCGTTCCCTTGAGCTGGGCCTTACGTGCGCGGCGATCGGTACCGTCGTCGGCGGGTCGCTGGCGTGGCTGATCAGCCAGACCAACATGCCATTTCGCGGCTTCACCCGGGTCTGCATCCTCGGATCGTTCGTCGTGCCCGGCTTCGTCAATGCGCTTTCCTGGGCGCTGCNNGCTGAACAAACTCTGGATCATGCTCACCGGCGCCGACCAGGGCTTCTTCAACATCTATTCGATGGAAGGCCTGGCTGTCGTTTCCGTGGCCACCACGTATCCTTTCGCGTTCATATTCCTGTACGGCGCGTTTCAATCCATGGACGCCGAAATGGAGGAGGCGGCACGGGTGCTTGGTGCCACGGGTCCGCGCGCGCTGTTTTCGATCACGTTGCCGCTCGCGCTTCCGGCAATGCTGGCCAGCTTCATCATGATGTTCCTGCAGACGATCATCCTGTACGGCGCCCCCGCGGTGATCGGCATCCCGGCGGGCATCTACGTGATCACTACGCAGATCTGGACGCTGTTCGAATATCCGCCGCAGATAGGATTGGCCGCGGCGCTCTCGCTGCCGCTTCTGCTCATCACCGGTGGCTTGCTGTGGCTTCAGCGCCGGCTGATCGGCCGCCGTAGCTTCGCCACGGTACGCGGCAAGGGGGGGCGACGGCAGCGCACTGACCTGGGCGGATGGAAATGGGTGGCAGCAGGCTGGGCCCTGCTGATCGTCCTGATCACGTTTATCCTGCCGAACGGCGTGCTCGTCGCCACGTCACTGATGAAGCAGGCGTACCACGGTCTGTCGCTCGACAACTTGACGCTGGATCAATACCGGTACGTGCTGGTCGACTACATTTCTGGAATTCCTTCCATTCGCAACAGCCTGATAACGTCCGTGGTCGCGGCGACGCTTGCCATGGTGATCTCGCTCGTCGCTGCGTTCCTCGCCGAACGCCGCATTGTGCGCTTCGGCTCCCTGCTCGCGTTTCTGGCAATGAGCCCTCTCGTGATCCCGGCGATGGTGTTTGCGGTGGGCCTGGTGGCTGCCTACAGCACGGGTCCGGTGGTCCTGTACGGAACGCTCTGGATCATCATGCTCGCCTACCTCACGGCCAATCTGCCCATCGCCTTCATGAGCTGCAACACCGCACTGGGCAACGTGCATGTGGAACTCGAAAGCGCGGCAAGGATACTGGGCGCGTCTTCCCTGCGCGTGCTCCGGGACATCACCGGGCCGCTGATCAAGAATGGCCTCCTGGCCGGCTGGATCATCGTCTTCAGCAACTCGATGAAGGAGTTGAGCGCATCGATACTGCTTTACACGACCAACACGACGGTGATCTCAACTGCTATCATGGACGTTTACGGCGCCCAGAACTGGGGAGCGGTGGCGGCGCTTTCGGTGATCCTGCTGGGCATCAGCGCGCTGGTGGTCACGGTTGGTTATCGGATGTTGGGCGGAAACATACTAAGTCCCAACACATGATTTGCACCCCGGCACGGTGGCGGCGCCCGATTTCGCCGCCTTGCGGGGATTGGTTAAGACAACAGGAGGAACTGCCATGAAGTTCTCAATCCGTCGTCATTCGACCCGCGCCATGGGCTTGATCGTGGCCGCCGGACTGCTGGCATTTGGCACCCTCGCCACGGATGGGCGCAACGCCGCCTTGGCTGTCGCCAGGTACGTCGTTTCGTCCGCCATCCATTCCGCCGCTGCCGCCGCAGCACCGGCCGAGCCGGGCGTAACGCCGGAGATTGTGGCCGCCGCGAAAAAGGAAGGCGAGGTTACCTACTACACGTCGGAGGAACTGCCGCATGCCAACAAGCTGAAAGCGGAATTCGAGAAGAAGTTCGGGATCAAGGTCAACGTCCTGCGGCTGAGCTCGAATATTCTCTACAATCGAACGGTGCAGGAGTTCGAATCGGGCATCAATGCCGCGGATGTCCTCATGCTGGCGGGCGTTGAACACTTCGACAACGCGAAGGCGAAAGGCATGCTCCAGTCCTTCACGCCGGCAACCATCAAGCTCTACAGCAGTCCCGCCCACTACGACCCGACCCACTTTTGGCATGCCGTCCGCCTCGCGCCGTCGACAATCAACTACAACAAGAATCTCGTGAAGGGGGACATGATTCCGAAGACCTGGAAGGATCTCGCCGATCCCAAGTTCAAGGATAAGCTGGCCCAGGGCAACCCGCGGGCGAGCAGCACCTCGGCGGTGATCGACTACAACCTAGTGAAGCTCTACGGTTGGCAATACTTCGAGGCGCTGAAGAAGAACAACATCATGACGCAGCAGTCATGCTCTCAGCCTAACCTCATTTCAAGCGGCGAGCGGCTGATGATTCCATGCGACTACGGGACCACCGCGGCAGCGCGGCTGCAGAATCTCCCGATCGCATCGATCTTCCCCCAGGACGGCGTCTTCTTGATCGTCTCGCCGGTCGCGGTGCTGGCCAAGGCGCCACACCCGAATGCGGCAATGGTATTCCTGAACTGGCTGCTGTCACCCGAAGCACAGACGCTGTACGCGCAGGGAGGCCTGATTTCGCCGCTCGACACCGACGAGGTGAAGTACCCGGCGGATTTTCCTGATCGCAAGAGCCTCAAACTCATCAATACGAGCGAAGAGGAGTACCGGAAATGGATACCCGGCGGTCTCGAGAAATTTGCGGACCTGTTCGGCGGATGACGGCGCGCGGATCGCAGCGCGAAATACGAGGGAAGGATCTCAGTGGAATTCAATTTTCTTGATCGCGTCGTGATCGTAACGGGTGCGAGCAAGGGCATCGGCTACGCTTGCGCGGAGGCGTTCGTGGATGCCGGCGCGCGCGTCATTCTCGTCTCGCGCAGCCAGTCGAATCTCGACACTGCGCTAGCGCGCATGCCGCGCGGGGCGCAACCGGCGGTCGCGATCGTCGCGGACCTGAAGCGCAGCGCCGACGCCGAGCGAATGGTTGCGGAGGCCGAATCGGCTGTCGGCCGCCCGTCGACGTGCTGGTGAATTCGGCCGGCGCGGCAAAGCGCTACGCGCCTGCGGATCTCGACGCCGCGGCGTGGCACGATGCCATGGACGCGAAATTCTTCAGTTACATCCACCCGATCGACGCGGTATTGCGGCGGATGTTGCCGCGTGGGCGCGGTTCGATCGTGAACATCATCGATGGCGGGGGAAAGGTGGCGAACCCGACGCATTTGCCGGGTGGTGCGGCCAATTCGGCGCTAATGCTTGCAACGGTCGGGCTTGCGGCGACCTTCGGTCCCCAGGGCATCCGCGTCAAAGGCATCAATCCCGGCGAGACGCTGACCAGCCGGGTCAAGCTGGGCATCGAAGCGGAGGCGCGGATGACAGGATTGCCGGAGGCCGACCTGATTGCGCGCACAAAGGCGAGAATCCCGCTGCGCCGGCTGGGCACGCCCGAAGAAGTTGCGCGCGTAGCGCTCTTTCTCGCCTCCAATCTCGCGAGCTACGTGACGGGCGCAATCGTGCCCATGGATGGCGGCGCGAGCGCCGTCATTTGATCAGTCTTGCCCGCAATTCGCGGGGAAAGGAAAAAAAGAGGCGCCGCCCTGCGACATTGCCCTTTGATGGGGACGAGCAGATTCGAACTCTTGCCCTCCGCACCCCTTTGCAGGGGCGTTACGAGGCTTTTTGCTCGATTGGCACCTGCGCTGCGCAGCCGTCCGTTCCGCCGTACGTGCGAAAGCAGTGCTTAGGTTTTTCTCTCGGCTTGGCATACCAATTTGTGAATGGCCGCTTCAACACAGGCGAGCGCCCGCATTGCGCCAAGCCTTACGTCGCCTCAGGGTCTCGTCCAGGATGGCGCCGACGATGGCGGGGATCAAGGTGGTGAGATTCACCGTCCGGCTGACATACGCCTTGTCCATGTTTTCCTGCTCAGCAACTTCGGCCATCGTTTGAGCTGCGCCGGATTCCAGCATGGCGAGCCGACGGTGCGTTTACTGCGGCCTAACAGTTATTCACCAGACCAGCCGGTCGGGACTATTGAAATTCGCGGAACATTTCGGCGCGCCGTGACTGCTTGATTCATTGGTGATGTGCCGATGCGGTCCGTCCGCATATGTATTGATTGTACGGATCGGCTGACCGGCATGGGGAGAAATTCTTGATGGTCTCCCTTTAGCTACTGACAGTTTCAGCACCATCCTGCACCTGAACCCCGGCCGTCTGGCCCCAGCGGACTTCCGAGATTTTCTTTTCCCATAACCAGAAAGGAATCCATGAAAGAAGCCCCCGCGGACCTGACCGCTGTCGCATCAACTCGGGGAATTCCTCCGTGACTTCCCGGCGACGGGACGGCCACGCGGTCTAACCCCGCAGCAGGAGCGGCAGATGTTCCGCTGGGTCAACGGCCGGGACCCTCGTCAGTACGGGCTGGATTTCGGGTTGTGGACACGCGCCGTGGTGGTCGAGTTGATTGAGGAGCAACTTGCAAAACTGCAGCAAATGCCCCGTTTGGTTCGCTCACTCTTCCGGGCTCCTTCTGTCGCCTATATTGCTGACAGCTGAGTAAGTGTGGCGAACGACACGCGCACGTGGACGTGGACGTGCGGACACTGAGACAACATTGAATTCTGCAATGCGTCGAATTGCGGAATTTTCATCGACAACAGATCACGTTGATTCTATTATGTCTCGTGTGCGGCGAAGTGCGCACCGACTGCGGCATGAGGTTATCGAAGCGCTTTCCAGCGCAATAGGGAGTACGAACACATGATCGATACGCGCGTAAGCGTCGTGACTGGGGCGGCAAGCGGGATCGGGCGCGCGACTGCGAAGCGCCTTGCCATGGGCGGCGACCTGGTTGTGGTAGCCGACATCAACGAGCAGTCAGGGCAAGCGGTCGTCGCTGAAATCCGGAAGACCGGGGGCAAAGCCGAGTTTTACCTGGTCGACGTGGCGGACGAAGCATCAGTCGAGAACTTGGCTGGCGCGGTGGAAAAGACGCTCGGGCCGGCAGGGGTGCTTGTGAATTCGGCGGGTGTACTGCAGAACGTGGCGACGCTCGAGTCCCTGAGTCTGGAAGAGCATGACAAAGTGTGGGCGATCAACTATCGCGGAGTTTACCTTTGTTGCCGGGCGTTTGCACCCAGAATGGCAAGATACCGGTCCGGCAGCATCGTAAACATATCGTCCACGTCGGCGGTCGCGGCCATGCCGCTGCTGGCATACGCTCCCGCCAAATCCGCAATTCAGAACCTGACAGCAATCCTTGCGGCGGAACTTGGCCCGAACAATGTTCGCGTCAATGCGGTCATGCCAGGATACGTATTGACCGAGCAGATGCAGGCACGCATCGACGCTGGCAAGCGCGATCCGCAGTCAATGAAGAATCAAAGCGCTCTCGGCAGAATGGTTGCGCCGGAAGACGTGGCGAACGGTATCCATTTTCTGTGTTCGGACGCGGCGTCTTGCATAACCGGCATCGTACTCCCCATCGATGCAGGCTACCTCGGTACCGTTACCTACATCAATCATCCCGGGATGGGCGGAATTCATCCGGGACGGACCAGCAGCGCGACCATCAAGTAAGCAAGTTGCGCGTAGCGCCATCGAAACAGGTAATCCAACCAAGGTACCGAGGCCCATCGGTACCACGCTGCCGCTGATAGTTCCTTCAAATTCATCCGGCTCAAGCGCGACGGCGGCGTACAGACGATCACAATGGACCGGATCGAAGTCCTGAACGCCCTGCACCAGGACGCCCATTTCGAACTTGCTAGCGCCTTCGATCTGTACGCCACCGATGCCGAGCTGCGCGTCGCAGTTATTACAGGTGCCGGGGATTGCGCCTTCTGCGTGGGTACCGATCTGAAGTCGCTTGCCGCGACGAGCGGCAGGTGGCACGCGCTTGCCGAGTGAGTCGGTTGTGGGTGCCATGGTGTCATGATGCGGTCAGCGCACGGGTTTCGTCCTCTTCGGGGCGGCTTCGTCTCGCGCAAACAATCTGGCACAGGACGCGCGCAACCAACGGATTCCCGGGTCGTCGTGATAACGTACGTGCCAGTATTGTTTAACGGTGAAACTTGGAATACGGACAGGACAGGAAACGACCCTGATCGTCCCGGAGCTTGCAAGGGCTTCGCCGATCATGCGTGGAACCGTCGCGATAAGATCAGTCGATGAGACGATCGCCGCGAGACCGAGAAAGCCTGGCAGTTCCAGCTGCACGTCGCGTGCGATGCCGTGACTCTTGAGCGAGTTTTGCAGCATGGTATAGCTGGTAGACGACAGGATGCCGATGTGCCCCTCCGCCTGGTAGGCGCGCGCCGAAAATTCAGTTCGGATGCGGGGGTGTTGTACATTGATCAGACAGACGAAATCCTGTGTGTAAAGTCGCTGATCGTGAAATCCGGCTTCCAGCCCGGGAATCAATCCGAGCGCCAGGTCGGCTTCGCCCATTTCGAGCATATGCGCCGTGGTGCTGGAAATGGGCGCAACGTCCAGCCGAACACCAGGCGCCACCGAACGAACGTGCGACAGAAGCTGGGGCAACAGCGTGATGTGGCTCGCATCGGTCATGCAGAGTCGGAAGTTGCGTTTCGCCGACCCAGGGTCGAATGCGGGATCGGCGTCTGAAAGGTGCCTCAGCAATCCGAGTACTTCGCGCACACGACCAATCAGGGCGTCTGCGTGGGGGGTCGGTTGCATGCCAGCCGATGTCCGCACGAAGATCGGGTCGTGCCAGAAACGGCGAAGTTTGGAAAGCCAGATGCTGGCCGTGGGTTGGCTCAAGCCGAGGCGCTCAGCCGCGCGAGTCATGCTTTTCGTGCGATAGATCTCGTCGAAAAGGACGAGCATCCGCGCGTCCCGGGGAACCGTATCGAGGTCGGCATCCATAATTGAAAAATACAATACGCATTATTCACATGATTACATAGACACTACTATGCACCGAGTTTATTGTAAACTATGTTACACGAATGCAGTGCGCCCCGTTTCGAGGGCAGCCGAAAGACAGAAGGAGGATCCAATGTCACGATTTCCGTTTCTTCGGCCCTTTTTGCGAGCGGCGGGTCGCCGCCTGTTGGCGTCGTCGGCCATATGGTTGGCGATTCTGACCTTGCAGAACGGCGTCGCGTTCGCACAAGGCGGCGATCTTGTCGAAGCCGCCAACAAGGAGGGACAGCTCGTCGCGTATGGCGATCCGACGCAGTTGCCGATTCTGATCACGGGGTTTTCGAAGAAGTATCCGCAGATCCGTGTGACTTCGGCGACGCTGGGCGGATGGCAGGCGTATTACCGCCACCTGAATGAGAAGAAGGCCGGCAAGACCATTGCCGACATAATCTATACGGGCGAAGACGCGATGCTTAGCGCGAGCGGAGACGGTGAGCTGCAAGCTTTTCGGCCCAGCGCCTTAACGATGATGCCTGATTGGGCCGCGCCGATGAATGTCAAGTATGTGCTGGTTCACGGTGTGTTGTGCGCGCTACTTTATAACGAGCCCGCCATGAAAGGCATGCCGCTGCCGAAGGACTGGACGGATTTCATTGCTCCGCCGAAAGAGTGGCAAAGCCTGATAATCACTGCTGATGCGCGCAATTCCTCCATGGCTTATGCCATCGTCGCCGCGATCTATCAGCACTACGGTGCCGAGCGCGGCGGGAGCATTTTCAAGGGCATTCGCGCTGCAAAATCCGAACTTTCGCCAAATGCGGGGCCGCAGACTGCGAAGCTGATGTCGGGAGAGCGCCCGCTGTCGCCGACATTTCACACCGGCTATCTTGCGCAGATGTTGAGCCAGGGTGCGCCCATAAAAATGATCATCCCCCAGGAGGGGGGCGTAGCCCAGTTCACGGCGATGGGGATAACCAAAGACGCCCCTCACCTCAACGCCGCGCGTCTTTTCATGGAGTACTCGCTCGGTCCGGAGGGGCAAGCCAGGCTCGCGGAGAACGGAGCCTACAGCCTACGCAAAGATACCGCGCCGCCCAAGGGCATGCCGCCTTTCTTTGGAGTCAAGCTCATGCCGCTGGACCTGCCAAAAGCGCTCAAGGACCGCAAGGAGATCATCGCGTGGTGGCAATTAGCTATGGGGATTGAATAGCCGCAGTAGCTGCGTGATTGTTTGATTCAGATGGACATCGCCGCGACGAGGAGCACGAGGAGCACGAGGAGCGCTGACGTTCGGCATTCCACGTTGTTCACGTTTCTCTTTGCCGTAATCATCGTCACTGTCGTCATCCCGCTGTGCTTTGTGTTTTTCGACGGTCTGTTCAAGATCGAGAATCACCGCCTGACAGTGATGTTGCAATACTTTGAACAGGTCATGGGCAACAGGCGCTATTGGGTTGCCCTTACCAATACCGCCGTCGTTGCGCTCGGCGCCACCGTAGTCGCGGTCTTGCTGGGCGTCGCGCTGGCCTGGCTCCTGGTGCGCACCAATACGCCCGGCGCAGCCCTCGTCGAAAACCTCGCGGTCATCCCTATCTTCATTCCGCCCTTTGTCGGAGCGTTTGCGTGGATTCTGCTTGCGGCGCCACGCATCGGCATTTTCAACCTCATTTCGAGAATGCTCGGATTCGGCGAACCTGTGGACATTTATACGCATCTGGGAATGGCGTTCGTCATCGGCATTTATCTCGCCCCCTATGTGCTGATGATAGTGGCCAGCGCGCTGCGCAGCATGGACCCGAGCCTCGAGGAGGCCGGCCAGGTTTCTGGCATGAGCGTAGCGAGAACGGCCATGACGATTACGCTTCCGGTCGTGGCGCCGGCAATTTTTTCGAGCGCTATCCTCACCTTCGTCATCACCATAGGGCTGTTCGGAACGCCTGTATTGCTGGGCTGGTCGAAGCAGATCCTCCTGATCACCTCACGGATTTATCTCGAGTGGCAGGATGTTCCTCCCGCCTACGGCGTTATCGCCGTGCTGTCGATCTATCTAGTGATCTTTTCCGGCGCCGCCATGCTGTTGCAGCACTGGCTGCTCAAGGGCCGCTCGTTCGTGACCGTCACCGGAAAGGGTTACCGGCCACGGATCCTGCAGTTGGGCAACGCGCGCTTCCTGGCCTGCGGCGCGGCATGGACGTACCTGACACTCGCTGTCTTCGCGCCGCTGGCCGTGGTCGTCGCCGCGGCAATGTTCACCTACACCTGGTCAGGGAACTTTACCTGGGCAAACATCCTGTTTCTGTGGACGTCGAACGACGTCGCCGAAACCCTGAAGAACAGCCTGCTCATTACGGTACTGGCGGCGACTACTACGACGACGTTCGGTATCTTCGTCGCGTGGGTGACTTGCCGGACAACTTTGCGCGGCCGGCATTTGCTCGAATTCCTGGTCCTCCTGCCCGCTTCGGTGCCCGGCATCGCCTTCGGCATTGGCGTCGCCTTTTTCTGGCTACGTGTTCCGATCGGAATTTATGGAACGATATGGATCATCGTCCTCGCGTACCTGGGGCGCTATGCCAGCTATGCGGTTGGCACGATATCGAGCAGCCTGGTCCAGGTGCATCCCGAACTCGAAGAAAGCGCGCGCATCTGCGGTTACGGCTGGTTGAAGACGCTCTCGCAGATCACCCTCCCGCTGGTCCGCCCCAGTATCGTTTCGAGCTGGGTTCTGCTCTACAGCATCTTCATCACCGAGTTGTCGATGGTCACCATCCTGCATACCACGGAAACGCGGACATTTTCGATCCTGACGTTCAACACCTGGTATAATGGAAGGTTCGCCAACGTCGCCAGCCTGTCGTTGTTGCAGCTGTTGCTCGGGGTGGCGGTGATGTTCGTGGTCCGCGCCAGCGCCAAGCGGCTTGGGCCGGGCGAATGATCCGCCGGCTTCTCCATGAGAAACGATCGCCTTTGCGTGTTGCGACGAGCGTGCGCAGGGCAAACCCGGCGAATGAATGCAAGACCAGGCGCAACGGCGCGCCACCGGGTCAATGCGCTGACGATTTGCAGCTCCAGGGAGGATGAATGGCCGGTCGATTAGACAAAAGAATAGCGATGATCTTCGGCGCCGGCTGTGTCGGTGATGGCTGGGGCAATGGCAATGCTACGGCGGTCCTGTACGCACGCGAAGGCGCTGCGATCGTTTCGATCGACCTGAACCAGGAATCCGCCCAGCGGACGGCAGACCTCGTCCGCAAGGAGGGGGGCAGAGCGATCGCCATTGCCGCGGATGGAGCAAATCTGGCGCACGTCACCGCGGCGGTCGAGAGGACGATGAAGGAATTCGGCCGGATCGATATCCTGCACAACAATATCGGGATCAACGAGGCCGGCGGTCCCGTCGAAGCGTCCGAGGAAAGCTGGGACCGCGTGATGCGCGCCAATCTCAAGAGCATGTTCCTCGCTTGCAAGTGCGTTCTGCCGATCATGGAACAGCAGGGTGGTGGCGTGATCGTAAACATCTCGTCGTCCGCGGCCGCCGGCTGGACCGGGAGTGCGCACATTTCCTACTCCGCTTCAAAGGCCGCCGTCAACAACCTGACACGCGTGATCGCGGTGGAATATGCGGCGAGGAACATTCGCTGCAACGCGATCATGCCGGGCCTGATGGATACGCCGCGCATCTACCGGCACAAGACAAAGTTCAAGGACGATTTCGAGTCGATGCGCAATGCGCGCTCGAGATCAGTTCCGATGAAAAAGATGGGAACGGCCTGGGACGTTGCCCATGCGGCGCTCTACCTCGCGTCCGACGAAGCGGAATACGTCACGGGGGCGATCATACCCGTCGACGGCGGCCTGACCTGCGCAATGGGCGTCGGATAGGGAGCGCGCCGGTCGCCGATTGAGAATATGAATAACGGAATTTCGCATCATTGCATGGACAAAAGTATGCTCCGAAACTATCGTAGCCAACGCCCGCCTGAGACGGTGAATACCGCGGAAGGAACTGTTTGTTCCGCAACACTCGCAGCACGCTAAACGGATCATGAGAGGAAAGTGTCAATGAATTTGGAGCTCGTTTTCGGTGCCTCTGCAAACACCCGGCGCGTCCGGGCCGGCATTGTCGGTGCCGGCGATTTCGGGAAGTCATTTATCGTGCAGGCGCGTCGCTGCCCGGGCGTCGAGTTGGTTGCCGTATGCGACCGCGATGTGACGCGAGCGGTCACAGTACTGGTGAGCGCCGGCTTCGAACGCGATTCGATCGCCGTGCACGAGTCACGTATTCAGGCGCAATCTGCGCTCGAGCAGGGAAAAGTCGTTGTCGTCGAAGACCCGGCGCTGCTGGTGGCGCTCTCACTCGATGTCGTCGTGGAGGCGACGGGAGATCCTGCAACCGCGGCCTCGACGGTTCTGTCTGCGCTCGAGCAGGGGCGTCACACGGTGATCGCGACCAAGGAAGCCGAAATCGTCGTCGGTCCCATCCTCGCCCGCAAGGCTGCCGCCGCGGGCCTGGTCCATACCCTCACGGCGGGTGACCAGCCGAGCATTCTGGTCAGCCATATCGCCCGGGCACGCCTGCTTGGACTCAAGGTTGTCGCGGCGGGAAAGTCAAGCCGCGACGACGTGGTCTGGAATCCCGATACCGGAATCGTGACTTTCGGCAGCAAGAGCCAGCCCGCGCCGGCATATCGCGCCGCATTCGCGCCTGCCGGATGGGACGCTGCGGCGAGGGCAGTGGGGCGGAAACTGCTAGAGCAGCCGCGCCCGGCAGTCGCGGACCTGTGCGAACTCGGCGTAGTGGCGAACCACACCGACCTCGCGCCCTCGCGTCCCGGCTTGCACGGACCGATCGCCCATGCGCTGGAGATTCCCGAAATCTTCCGTCCGCGGAAGGATGGCGGCGTATTCGACAACGCCGACGCACTCGACGTGTTCTTCTGCTTGCGCCGGCCCGACGAATTAAGTTTCGCCGGCGGCACGTTCGTGGTCGTGGAATCGCCGAACGGAGACATAGGCCAGTCCTTCGCGGATCACGGCCTACCGGCCTCCCGGGACAAGCGGCACTTGATGTTGCACTGCCCCGTGCATATGCTAGGGGTGGAAGCGCAGCTTTCGGTCATGGCAGCCGCACGACTGGGTCTGCCGACCGGCGCACGGGATGTACGGCCCCGATACGACATGGTGGCGCGTACCCACCGGGATTTTGCGGCGGGGGAAAAGCTGATACTGGGCAGCGCGTATCGTCCCGGATCTCCGCATTCGGACATGCACGCCATCGAAGGCTTCGATCCGATGCTGTTGCCCGCCGAACCACTCCGGTCCGGCGGGCCGATTCCCTACTACCTCGCGGTCGGCCGCACGCTGCGGGCGCCCGTGCGCAGCGGTGCGATGCTGACCTGCGAGCACGTGGCGCTGGACGATGACAACGCGTTGCTGCGGCTCCGGCGGGAACAGGATTCGATCTTTTTCCCCGAGACTGGCGGAAGGCCAGCCTGAATGCACGCAAATCCGGAGCCGGATTGCGTCGCGGCAACGCGCCGCTCGAGATGCCGCAGCAGCGGGACGCATTCAAACAATCCGTCCCTCCTGCCCGCGAGTTCGGGATAAGCGGCGAAAGAAGCACGGGAATCTATCGATGAGCGTTCTTGTCAAGGGCATCACAAAGGCGTTCAAGCCCGGCACCAACATCATCTCGGACCTCACGGGTGAATTCCGGGGCGGCGAGATTTCCGTCCTGCTCGGCCCGAGCGGGTGCGGAAAAACCACGACGCTGCGATGCATTGCTGGACTGGAAACCCCGACCGACGGAGAAATCACCATCGACGGGCGCGTCGTCTATTCGTCGCGCCAGGCAGTCTCGCTGCCCCCGGAAAAGCGGGACATCGGGATGGTATTCCAGTCTTATGCCATCTGGCCGCACATGACCGTTCATGAAAACGTGATGCTTCCCCTGCGCGCGCATGGCGTGCCGCGCGACCGGGCTAGGGCGCGGGTGGACGACACGTTGAAACTGGTGGGGCTTGACGGTCTCGGCGAGCGCAACGCGACGCAGCTTTCGGGCGGACAGCAGCAGCGCGTCGCCATTGCGCGTTGCCTGGTTCACCATCCCAAGGTCATCCTCCTCGACGAACCGCTCAGCAATCTCGACGCGAGCCTGCGGATCTCGATGCGAGGCGAACTGCGCGACTTGCAGCGCCGGATTGACGCCACGATGATATTCGTGACGCACGACCAGGAAGAGGCGATGTCGATCGCCGACGAGATCTTTCTGTTCCACGCAGGGCAGATCGAGCAGCACGACCGTCCCCAGAATTTGTACATGAAGCCGCGGACGCGGTATGTCGCGGAGTTCCTTGGTAAGGCCAACCTGATTCCCTCGAAGATCCGCAATCAGGGTGACGCCGCTGAACTGGTCAGCGCCAGGACTGGGGAGACCATCGCGAAAGGACGGTTCGATACGTCGAACTGGACCGCTGATGAAGGCATCGGCATGGTGCGGCCGGAAGCCTGGAGGCTCGATGCCGGCAGCAGCCCGTCCCTTTCGGGTCGCGTAGGAACAGTAACGTTTCTGGGCGATCGCATCGAACTGCAGGTAGAAACGCCGATTGGCGCACAACGTGTCGTTGTCCTGAGCCCGCGACGGATTGCGGTCGGAGACGCGGTCACGCTGAGCGTGTCCGCTGAGCATGTTCACATGATCGGCGGGACGTGAGACTGGGTTAACGAATTCCCGGAAGATGGGTTAACAATCGGTCGGCGCCACCAAACGAGAGCAGGAGGAAACCATGACCGACCGAGATGTTCTGCGCTTGCTGGATATTGAACAGATTAAGCAACTGAAGTCCAGGTACTGTCGATTCATTGACACCAAACAGTAGGATGCGCGGCGCGCGCTGTTTGCGGATGAAGCGCGATTCGAGGGCTTCGCGTCGGCGCCTACAGGATCGGATGCGAACGCGTTCGTCAATGGCGTGTCCAGTCGACTTAAGGATGCCATAGCTGTTCATCAATGCCACACGCCCGAGATTGTGCTTATCGATTCCGCGACGGTTCGGGGAGTATGGGCGATGATGGACTATCTCGAGTGGCCCACAAAAATCAATCTGGCCGAAGCGCCTGCGGCGCGTGCCTATTACGGCTTCGGGCACTACGAAGAGGAATATCGCAAGATCGCCGGCAATTGGAAGATGTATCGCCTTCGGCTAACGCGGCTGCGCACCGTGCCGCTCCCCGACGATCATCCTTCGCCAAGCGGCCGCATGCCTGCCGCCTCCACCGATTGGTTGCCCCATGGTCGCTGACCGTAAAACGGCGCAACTGCTCGCCACATCCTGCGACAAGTAGCTTATCGGTGTCCGTTTCTCCTGTCGTACTGCTAAGCGTTCGTTAATAAATAAATTGTACAAGTTCTTGTGATCGGATATCCTTTGAGGGGTGAGAGATGATTCGCAGATTAGTCGACGTTGGGAAGTGATACGCGCGGTGCTTGACGAGCGTCAGCGCCGTATTCTGGTGGCTGTGGAGGCCAAGGTTCTGGGGCGCGGCGGCGTGTCCGCGGTGGCTGCCGCAACGGGTGTCTCGCGCAGCACCATCCTGGCCGGGCTCGATGAGATCGAGGCGATGGGAGTTACTGATCGCGCTGCACTTGAGCTGCCTGTGTCATTGCCGCGCATGCGTCGCGCCGGTGCCGGACGCAAGCGGATCGACGTCAAGGATGAGACCCTGGTGGCGGACCTGCTCGCTCTGGTGGACCCACTGACTCGGGGCGACCCGCAATCGCCGCTGCGCTGGACGTGCAAGAGCCTGCGCACGCTGGCTGAGCAACTCAAGGNNGACCGCAACGCCCAGTTCGAGTACATCAACGCCACGGTGACCTTGGCCCTGGCAGCACAGCAGCCCGTGATCTCGGTGGACACGAAGAAGAAGGAATTGGTGGGCGCGTACAAGAACGGCGGGCAGGAGTGGGAGCCCAGCGGCGAGCCGGTGCAGGTCAAGGTTCACGACTTCGTAGACCCCGAACTCGGGCGCGCCAATCCCTATGGAGTGTATGACATCGGCGCCGACGAAGCCTGGGTGAGCGTTGGCACGGACCATGACATTTCGGCGTTCGCCGTGCAAACCATCCGGCGCTGGTGGTTTGGCATGGGCCGCCAGCGCTATCCCAAAGCCAAGCAACTGCTCATCACTGCTGATGGTAGCGGCAGCAATGGACACCGCGTGCGGCTATGGAAGTTGGAATTGAGCCGCCTGGCCCACGAGACGGGCTTGAACATTCGGGTCTGTCACTTCCCGCCCGGCACCAGCAAGTGGAACAAGATCGAACACCGTCTGTTCTCGTTCATCACCATGAACTGGCGTGGACGCCCACTCGTCAGTCATGAGGTCATCGTCAACCTCATCGCCAGCACCAAGACCCGCAGTGGCCTGAAGGTTCGCGCCGAACTCGACACCGCCAACTACCTCAAGGGCTTGGTCGTATCCGATGACGACTTCGCCACCATCAAGATCGATCGCAACGAATTCCATGGCGACTGGAACTACTGCATTCGATCTGGATGAAATCGACTAACTTATTTATTAACGGTCTCTAAGGAACCTGTGCGCTGGTTTCGTCTGCCTTCAACGTCGAGAGAATGAGGTCCGCATCCGCGCGCCAGTCGTTCCGTAGGGCGCTCTTGTCGCCCAACAGCCCCGTGTCGGCCAGATCGGCCACCCACGCCTGGCGACTGGCGGTGCCGCTCGCCGACCAGGGTTCCAGTCCGATTTCGCGCACCGTCTCCGCCGCTTCGCGCATTTCCTCGGCGCGGCGCCGGCCGTGCTGGATCACGCGCTGAAAAAAATAGTTGCCCTGCGCTTCCCAGTCGACACCGGGAAAGGTCTCGGCCAGCGATGCCAGCACCTGGTCTTCGACGCCGTACGCGCGCGCCGCGGTGAAGCTCTCGATCACCATCGCTTCGAGACCCTTGATCATCACGCTGCGGCACATTTTGGTGGCCGACGCGACGCCGAGCTGGTCCGACGCGGCGCTGGCATCGAAGCCCAGCGCATTCAAGAGCGGAGCGAGCTCGGCCGCGCCGGCGCCGCCCAGCAACAGCGGCACGCGTATCCGGTAGGGCGGGATCGAGGTCATCACCGCGCCATCGACATAGCGCGCCCCGGCGCCGTCGATCAGAGTCGCGGCGCGACGCTTGGCGCCCGGCGAGGCCGAATTGAAGTCGAGGAACCAGGCCCCCTGCTTCACCGCCGGCGCGCAGGCCTTGGCCACCGGCACCGCCTGGCTCGCCGTCACCGCCGAGACGATGAAGTCGGCCTGCGCGGCGA